>NZ_JAXEGN010000213.1:0-13032 GCF_034103065.1 Bullifex sp.
AAAACCATTTAATGTGTGCAGCCCACTGTGGCGATGACACAATTTGTAGAAATACTCTTATTATGTCAAAACAGCTCAATAAACAAAGAGTAAGTGTAATATTAGTAGGTGAATCACTTGGCTATTAATATTGATTGGTCTATTTACCCAGATAGAGAAAGAAAAGCAAAATTTACAAATTCACTTATTCCTGAGTCCCCATATAAAAGTGCAGGAGTAAGTGTTATTGAAGTAAAAAAGTTAGCAAAGACCTTTGATAGTGATGATATCGAAATTAACTATATCGAAGATGTTCTATTAAAGGGCTTTATTATTGCATTTAAAAAGGAAAGCTTTTCAGAAAAAATAGTAAAGCTTGAAGCTTTCTATCCTTTATTAGTTTCCTGGATGGCAACTGATTCTGTAGGAGCAGCACTATACATTCCTAAGAAGGATAAAAAGGAGGCTTATGACTATTTTATCAATCTTACAGCCTCCCCTATTCCTATGACAGCTAGGTTTGCATTTGTGGTATTGATGGATCACTTTTTAACAGCAGACACAGTTGATGAAATAATGACTAAGGCTGTCTCAGTTAATAGCGATAATTATCTACTAAAAATGGGAATTGCTTGGCTTACCTCCTGTTGCTACATAAACTATCCAGAGCAAACATGTAAGTATTTTTCCATGTTAGATAAAGAATTATCAAAGATGGCAAAGCAAAAATGCAGAGATTCTAAGCGAGTAAGTTTAGAGAACAAAGAAAGATTAAAATTATTGTAGATTACCAATTGAAATAATGTTATTATATATAGTAATGATTCTATATACAAGAACATTAAGGAGAAATATATGTTAAATTTAGTAAATAATGGTATTAATAGTTGTAATCTTCCTGACGATAAAGGTTTCTTTGGCACTTATGGTGGTTCTTTTATTCCTCCACAGCTACAAGAGGTAATGGATGAAGTGGCGAGGGAATATGAAAGAATTAGCAAGGATCCAGAGTTTATTAAAGAGCTCAATGACCTTCAAACACACTATACAGGAAGGCCTTCACCTGTGTACTATGCCAAGCGCCTTTCTGAGGCAGTTGGAGGAGCACAAATCTATCTTAAGAGAGAAGATTTAAACCATACAGGAGCACATAAAATCAACCATAGTATTGGCGAAGTTTTACTTGCAAAGAAGATGGGTAAAAAGAAGGTAATTGCAGAAACTGGTGCAGGACAACATGGAGTAGCCCTCGCAACTGCAGCAGCTCTCATGGGTCTTGAATGTGATATCTACATGGGTGAAATCGATGTTATGAAGGAAGCTCCAAATGTATCTCGAATGAAGGTATTAGGGGCAAAAGTTATTCCGGTAAAATCAGGTACACGATCATTAAAAGATGCAGTAGATGAAGCATTTAAAGCCTATTTACAAGACCCTATTAACCAAATTTATTGTATTGGTTCTGTAGTAGGTCCTCATCCTTTCCCGATGATGGTTAGAGATTTCCAATCTGTAATTGGATTTGAAGCAAAAAAACAAATTCAAGAACTGACAGGACAGCTTCCTAATAGTGTTGTTGCATGTGTAGGAGGTGGTTCTAATGCAATGGGTATTTTTTCTGCCTTTATTGAAGATAGTTCAGTTAAGCTCTATGGTGTTGAGCCTGCAGGTATGGGCCTTGATACACCTAATCATGCAGCTACAATTGCAAAGGGCACAGAAGGTATCTTACATGGCTTTAAGTCTTTAGTAATTCAAGATGAAAAAGGTAATCCTCTTCCTGTTTATTCAATTGCCTCAGGCTTAGATTATCCTGGTGTGGGACCTCAACATAGCTACCTACACTCTATTGGTAGAGTAAACTATAAAACAGCAACAGATAGAGAAGCTGTTGAAGCCTTCTATGCACTTTCAAGAATGGAAGGTATTATTCCAGCTCTTGAATCAAGTCATGCCGTTGCATATGCAGTAAAATTAGCCCAAGAGAGCAAAAAAGATGATATTATCCTTGTTAACCTTTCAGGTAGAGGTGATAAAGATATTGATTTCGTAATGCAAAACTACCCTCTTGTAGATTATGAGCCAGTAGAAAACCCTACAAATAGTTATCAAGAATTCCTTTCGCACATACAAATTAGAAGAAAATAGTTTTTATGGCATGCGAAAAAGCATGCCATTTTTTATCTCTCCTGCTTGAATACATAAAGGCTTTGTGATAAAGCTATGAACCATGAAAATTCTCATTCAGATTTCAGTGATTTTCACTATATGTCTTATAGGAGAGGCCCTTTCTGCTATCATTCCATTTCCAGTCCCAGCCTCTATAATTGCACTACTACTTTTATTGGTCCTTTTATTAACAGGGCTTATTAAAGTAGACCATATTAAAGAAAAGAGTGATTTTTTACTTACTAATATGGCTTTCTTTTTCGTACCTGCTGGTGTAAAGATTATTGAGCACTTTGAGACAATTAAATCAATTTGGCTCCCAATCTTTATTATCGTGATTGTAAGTACAGTTTTAGTTTTCTGTACAACAACACTAACAGTTATATTAGTTAACAAATTAACTGGAGGGAAAAAATGAAAGAAGCTGTTTTTTCTTCCCCATTATTTGGCATTTCAATTTCAATTATCGCTTATTATATAGGCGTTGTTTTAAATAAGAAAACCAAGATTGCTTTAGTAAATCCACTCCTTATTAGCTATGTTATAATTATTTCATTTTTGAAAGTATTTAACATTCCTCTTGAGTGGTATCTTAATGGAGGAGATTTTATTAATCTCTTCTTAACACCTGCAACAGCAGTACTTGCACTTACTATTTATCGCCAGAGAAAGCTAATAAAAGAAAACTTTCTAACAATAGCTTTAGCAACTTTTGTTGGAGCAATTACTTCAATTGTATCTGTATTAGCACTTTGTAAATTATTCTCTTTGTCAGATCCAATTACCTATTCACTGCTTCCTAAGAGTATTACAACACCAATGGCAATTGCTGTTAGCTCATCAATTGGTGGAATTGAATCTATTACAGTACTTGCAGTAATAATTACAGGTGTTACTGGTAATATCTTAGCACCTGTTTTAATAAAGCTATTAAAGGTCAAAGATCCAATAACACAAGGTGTTGCAATTGGAACCTGCTCCCATGCTGTAGGAACAAGTAAAGCAGTTGAGCTTGGAGATGTTCAAGGAGCAGTATCCTCAGTTGCACTTACCTTCACAGGTATTATTACTGTCGTTTTATCACTTATTATTTTCAACTTTATTTAAAGGTTGAAAGCCATTACCAAGGACCTGATAAGCATCATTAATAAACATGAATGCTGTTGGGTCCTCTTCATGTACAATCTTTTCAAGTGTCATTAATTGGTTGTTATGAACAACAACCATCAACATATTTCTTTCTTTTGAAGTGTATATTCCTGTTCCTCTAAATAATGTACCACCATGATGGAGTTCGGTAATTACTCTTCTTGAGATATCAGGACATCGTTCATTTGAGAAAATAAAGGCCGTCTTTGCAAGACTTGTTCCAACCTTAACAACCATTAAATTAATCATTGTTCCAGAAATATACATGGCAATAAATGCCATTAAGGTATTTCGCAGGCCAAAGAAAAAAGTTCCTATCATCACGACAGAAATGTTCATTAAAAATTCAATACTTCCTACTGCAAATGGAGTGTGCTTTGCAACTATTTGAGCCAGGATATCTGTTCCTCCACAGTTAGAGCCCGCTCTCATTACAATACCAATTCCACTACCAACTAAAACACCATATGCAATTGCGGATAATAAGACATTTACAGAATCTGAGTAATCAAGGAAACCTTTATATTGAGTCAGATTTCCTATCAAAGACACCCATACAGAAAGTAATGTAGAGCCAACAAATACCCTTAAGCCATATACAGAACCAAAGACCTTCATACCAAGTAAGAATAGTGGAATATTGATACACATCATTACTACACCTGGGTCAAATCCCAATGAGTAGTACAGTATTGTTCCAACACCAGTAACTCCACCACCTGTTAATTTTGCTGGATTTGAAAAGAGCGCTATGCCACATGCAGCGACAAAAGTTCCGAACACGATTCTAAGATAGTCATACACGACTCTTAATTGTTTTCTACCACACATAACAAGACAAATTATGTATAGCCAAATATATTTTTGCAACCACTATTTTTACCCTCTAATAGTTGAAATATGCATATGTTTTGAGATATAGTTTTTAGTGGATAATCTTATAGTAAAAATAAAATTATATAAAATAGGAGAAAGCTTACATGTTATCACTGTTAGCGAATTTGCCAAAAGAAGTACTTGTCAAGCAAATTCAAGATGGCTTAGTCCTTCTTGTACTTGGTATGGGCACTGTATTCGTCTTTTTGACTATTCTCATTTTCACAACAAAGCTTTTGAGCAAGGTATGTGCACGTTTTGCTCCTGCAAAGCCAGCTACTCCTGCTCCTAAAAAAAGCACTGCAGCACCACAGAATTCAGGTGTAAATAAAGATGCCGAAATTGCAGCTGCCATTGCAGCCGCTTATGCGCGTTCAAACAACTAAAACCAAAGGATTAACAAATGGCAAAGAAGAAAATTAATTTCATGTGTACAGCATTCCGTGACGGCTTCCAGTCTGTTTACGGCGCAAGAGTTTTCACAAAAGACTTTATGCCTGCAGTTGCAGCAGCAAGAGAAGCAGGAATTACTCATTTTGAAGCAGGTGGTGGTGCTCGTTTCCAGGCTCTCTACTTCTACACAAATGAAGATGCTTTCAAGATGATGGATGAGTTTAGAGAAGTTGCAGGTCCAGATGCAAACCTTCAGACACTTTCAAGAGGTGTTAACGTAGTAGGTCTCGATTCTCAGCCAAGAGATATTATTAAGCTCCATGCTCAGATGTTTAAGAAGCATGGTATGACAACAATCAGAAACTTCGATGCATTAAACGATGTAAATAACCTTATCGACTCAGGTAGAGCAATTCACGAAGCAGGCTTAAAGCACGAAGTAACTGTTACAATGATGAGTCTTCCAGATAGCTATCATGCAGCAGCTCACAACCCAGAGTTCTATGAGAAGATTCTTCGCCAGATTCTTGATGCAGGTATCCCATTTGATTCTCTCTGTTTCAAAGATGCTTCTGGTACATCAACTCCTCACAATGTATATGAGACAATCAAGAGAGCTAGAAAGCTCCTTGGACCAAACGTAAATATCGTTTTCCACTCACATGAAACAGCTGGTGTTTCAATTCAGCAGTACATGTCAGCTATTGAAGCTGGTGCAACACAGGTTGACCTTTCAATGAGCCCATGTTCAGGTGGTACATGTCAGCCAGACATCCTTACAATGTGGCATGCATTAAGAGGTACAGACTATGACCTCGGAATCGATGTTAACAAGGTACAGGAAGCTGAAAGAGTTTTTGAAAACTGCATGAAAGATTACTTCCTCCCACCAGAGGCAACAAAAGTTAATCCAAACATCCCATTCTTCCCTCTTCCTGGAGGTGCTCTTACAGCTAATACTCAGATGCTCCGTGATAACAACCTCATGGATAAATATCCAGAAATCGTTGAAGCTATGGGTGATGTTGTTAAGAAGGGTGGTTTCGGTACTTCTGTAACTCCTGTTTCACAGTTCTACTTCCAGCAGGCATTCAATAACGTAATGTTTGGACCATGGAAGAAGATTGCTGAAGGCTATGGTAAGATGGTTCTTGGTTACTTTGGTAAGACTCCAGTTGAACCAGATCAGGAAGTTGTAAAGGCAGCAGCAGAACAGCTTAAGCTTGAGCCTACAACAGAAAAGGTTGTTGACCTTAACGATAAGAACCCTAATAAGGGTAGAGAAGCAGCTATTAAGATGCTTAAGGAAGCTAACCTTGAAGAAAGCGAAGAAAACATCTTTATTGCAGCTAGCTGTAAGGAAAAGGGTATCCTTTATCTCACAGGTAAAGCTAAGGTTAATGGTGTTAGAAAAGTTGAGAAGGAAGCTCCTAAGAGTGCTCCAGCAGCTAAGAAGAATACCTCTGGTGAATACACAGTAACAGTTAATGGCACAGCTTATGGTGTTAAACTTGATGGTGCTAATGCAATTGTTAATGGCGTTTCTTACCCTCTCTCAATTGCTGACGGACTTAAGGTTGCCGCAGCTCCAGCAGCAGCTCAGGTTGTTGTAACAGGTTCTCAAGATGTAACAGCTCCAATGCCAGGCCTTATCTTAAAGATGAATGTTAAGGTTGGTGATGAAGTTAAGAAGAACCAAGAGATTGCAGTAATGGAAGCTATGAAGATGGAAAACCCAATCTATGCTCCATGTGATGGTAAGATTACAGCAATCAAGGCTAACCAGGGTGATCAGCTCCAGGCTGGAGATGTAATTCTCTCAATCGGTGGCACACAGGTTGTTCAAGCAGCTCCTGCTCCAGCAGCAGCTCCTGTAGCAGCTCCAGTTGCAGCACCAGCAGGTGGTACAGAAGTTAAGGCTCCAATGCCAGGTCTTATCCTCAAGCTCAACGTTAAGAAGGGTGATCAGGTTAAGAAGAACGATGAAATCGCTGTAATGGAAGCTATGAAGATGGAAAACCCAATCTACGCTCCATGTGATGGCGTTGTATCAGATATCTCAGTCAACCAGGGTGATCAGCTCCAGGCTGATGACACTATCATGGTAATCGCTTAAGGAGTGATAGATGAGCAGTATTCTCAATGGATTAGTTGAGCTGGCAAAATCTACAGGTATCTATGGCTTTCTCCAGTCAGGTGGCTGGGGAAACGCTGTAATGATTCTTGTCGGCTTCTTCCTCTTTTATCTTGCTATTAAGAAGGGCTTTGAGCCACTTCTCTTAGTTCCAATTGCAATGGGTTGTGTACTTTCAAACATCCCATTCGCATATATCGCTGGTGCTCCAGATCCAACAAACGGCGCTATTGGATTTATCCAGATTCTCTATAACGCAGGTATTGAATCAGGTCTCTTCCCTGTACTCATCTTCATGGGTGTAGGTGCTATGACAGACTTCGGACCACTCATTGCTAACCCAAGAACTCTTCTTCTTGGTGCAGCTGCACAGCTTGGTATTTTCTCTGCATTAATCGGTGCTTTATTCCTCTCATTTATTCCAGGAATTAACTTCGACTTAAATATTGCAGCAAGTATCGGTATCATCGGTGGTGCAGACGGTCCTACAGCTATCTATGTAACAAGATACCTTGCACCAGACTATCTCGGTTCAATTGCAGTAGCAGCTTACTCATACATGGCTTTAGTACCAATTATTCAGCCACCTATCATGAAGGCTCTTACAACTGAAAAAGAAAGAAAGATTAGAATGCAACAGCTCAGACCAGTATCAAAGGTCGAGAAGATTATCTTCCCTATCTCAGTACTTACAGTTTGTGCACTCCTCCTTCCTTCTGCTTGTCCTTTAATTGGTGCTCTTATGTTTGGTAACCTTTGTAAGGAATGTGGTGTAGTAAATAGACTTTCAGATACAATGCAGAATGCTCTTATGAATATCGTAACAATTTGTCTTGGTCTTTCTGTAGGATCAAAGATGGCTGCTGAGAAGTTCCTTAACCTTGAAACTCTCGGTATCCTCCTCCTTGGTATGGTAGCATTCGGTATTGGTACAGCTGGTGGTGTCTTACTCGCTAAACTTATGAATAAGCTTTCACCAAAGCGCCCTATTAACCCACTCATTGGTGCAGCTGGTGTATCAGCAGTTCCAATGGCTGCTCGTGTAGCAAGTAAGGTTGGTCAGGAAGCTGACCCTCAGAACTTCCTCCTCATGCATGCTATGGGACCAAACGTATCTGGCGTTATCGGTTCTGCAGTTGCAGCTGGTGTATTAATGAAGGTAGTTCCAATCCTTACATCTGGTGTTTTAGGTTAATAAAAATTAAACACTATCAAAGCTCACTCTTATGGGTGGGCTTTTTTATTTTTAAAACGCTTTTTCTTGTTAAATAATTGAACTTGTTTATTTATTGGATAGCTATATTTTGGTATCATCTGGACCATGAGAAAAACTAAGATTATTTGTACTATGGGTCCTGCTGTTGAGACCGAAGAAAAGATAAAAGCATTGATTAATGCGGGAATGGATGCGGCACGCTTTAATTTCTCCCATGGAAGTCATGAGGAACATAAAGCTAGAATTGATTTGGTTAAAAAAGTATCAAAGGAAATGAATGCTCCTATAGCATTAATTCTAGATACTAAGGGGCCAGAAATCAGAGTTGGTGATTTTGCTGAAAAAAAGGTTGAATTAAAAGAAGGTCAAACCTTTACCCTCTTTAAGGATTCATCACACATTGGTGATGAAAATGGAGTTGGAATTACCTACCCTTACCTTTCAGAAGATGTTAAGGTTGGAACAACTATATTAATTGATGATGGATTAATCTCAATGACAGTTACTGACATTGTTAATGGCGATATGGTTTGTCGTGTTGATAATGGTGGTAAAGTTTCATCAAAGAAATCAATTAACATTCCTGGTGTTGATGTAGACCAAGTATTCATCAGTGAAAAGGATAGAAGTGATATTATATTTGGCATTGAACAAGACATTGACTTTATTGCAGCTTCATTTGTTAGAAACCAAGATGATGTTAAGAAACTAAGAAAGCTACTTAATGTTAATGGTGGTGAAAAGGTACAAATAATTGCAAAAATTGAAAATGGTTCAGGTATCGAGAATCTTGATTCCATCTTAGAAATTGCAGATGGCGTCATGATCGCTCGTGGTGACATGGGTGTTGAAGTACCTTTTGACCAGTTACCAGCTATCCAGAAAAATATCATTAAAAAGTGTTATAAGAAAGGTAGAATTGTAATTACTGCAACTCAAATGCTCGATTCAATGACAGAGCATCCAAGACCAACTAGAGCAGAGGTATCAGATGTTGCTAATGCAATTTATGATGGTACTACTGCTATAATGCTCTCTGGCGAAACAGCTGCAGGTAAATACCCTGTAGAAGCCGTAAAGGCAATGTCAAGAATTGCAGAATACACAGAAAACCAAATTAACTATCAAGATAGATATTTAAAGAATAATCTTAAGTTAAAGCAGGATATCGTAAACACTATAACAAGTGCATCAGTTGAAGCTTCCTTCTTCTTAAAAGCTAAGGCTATTGTAGTTGGTACAGTAACAGGATATACAGCTCACGTAGCTTCTTACTATCGTCCATCAGTACCAATTATTGCCTCCTGCACAGATGAAAAAGCAACAAGACAACTCAAGCTAGACTATGGTGTTTATCCTTACCATGTAGATTTAACTGATGATAGAGATGTAATGCGTTCTCAAGCACTTCAAATTGCAAGAGCATCAAAAGTTGTTAGTGAAGGTGATCTTGTAGTATTAATCTGTGGTTCTCTTGGATCTGGAAAGAGTACATCAGATACAATGATTATCGCAGAAGCTTAATTACTTCAAACCAGTAGATGGTAGCAATAAAAAATACATTGCTACCATTTTTTTTAATTCTTTATCTGTAATAAAAATGATATTGCTTTTCCACTTTGAAGTTACTTTGAAGTATACTGTAAAAGTAAGTTTAGATGTAGCAATTTATGTGTTTAAAAGATCTCATTGGGAAACAGATATTTGAAGACGTAACACATGAAAATAAAGCACGCCTTGATAGAGAAGATATTGTAGGATGGTTAAAAACAATTGCCGGATTTGCAAACAACCAAGGGGGAGAATTATTTATAGGTGTTGAGGACAAAAGTGGGAAATTAATAGGATTTGATAAATCAAGTGCTGATAACGAACGAAACTTTTTAAATAACAAAATCAAAGAACACCTTTTTCCTCGTCCAATTATTACAATTACTTTCCCTTCATATGAAATACGAGGTACTACTAGATATCTCATCTTAGTTAAAGTTAGTCCAGATAGTAATAAACCTGTAATATTAAAATACAATGGTGTTCCTGCTATTTATATAAGAAGAGAAGGCTTTACAAATGGAGCTTCATACGAAGAAATCATTGAGATGGCAAAAAAAATATTACAGAATATGATTTACTACCTACAGAAATAAAATACAAAAAAGATAATTTTTCTCTATTATTTTCTACATTTTCAACTCAAAACGATGGTGCAATATTATCAGAGAAAAAATTATATGCAATGGGCTTCTTTGATAATAACAGATTCTTAAGAAATGGAAGCATACTCTTTTCTGATAAAGCCAAAGGTTTAGCAACAGTACAATGTTCAATTTTTAAAGGAATAAATAGAGGTGATGATAGAATTATTTCTATATCTAAATTTGATGGTTCAATATTAGAAGGAATAAAGTTTGCAATGGATTTTATAATTTCAAGAGAAAACCATACCTTTATTAAAAGTGACTTTGGAAGGAGGAATATCGATGCTTATCCAACACGATCTATTCTAGAAGGAGTTGTTAATGCTTTTGCACATTGTGACTATAGTTTGACAGGAACTCAAATTCAGATTGATATGTTCTCTAATCGACTTGAAATATCATCTCCTGGCAGTTTTTATTTGCATGATAAAATTCAAACTACATATATACTCTTTCAAATATCATATCTAAGCGACGCAACACATTGATATTTGATATTCTAGTAGCATTAAAGTTAATGGAAGCTGAGAGGACTGGATTTGATAAGATTTTGGAGGATTATAAAGATCAAGAAGATAGCTTTAGACCTTTTGTTTCTTCTTATAGCGACCATTTCACATTAACCCTTCCTGATTTAACTAATAATGGTTTCATTAATAAAGCGAATATTGATTTTCCTTATATTGAAGATGTTAATGAAGAATATGCAACCCAAATATTATCTTTTTGCTTAACAGAGCCAAAGAAATATAGCCAAATTGCATCCCATTTATTGCTATCTGACTCATCCTACTTTAGAGCCAAGATTATCCAACCTCTAATTAATGGAGGCTTGCTTATTAGTAGAAAGAATAAGGGGAGTACATACTTAATTGCAAATAGAGAAAAAGTAAAACTAAGATGATGCTCACAAAGCTAATTAATTGTGAGTTACTATTCTTAATTATTCATTATATTTTTTACTTATGGTTTATTTTGTGCTTTTATTACTTTTATTCTTATTTCTTAACTGGAATATTCCTTTTTATAGAGATAAGAATAAAGAGATTTTAATGAGTGATGAATCAAAATGCTTTAGTGATGATGCTAAAAGTATTATTTATGATAAAAAAAGAGATGAAGCTGTATTACTGATTCATGGCTTTCCAACTACACCTAAGATGTATACATATGCAGCAAAGAGATTAGATGAAGCAGGTTATGATGCATATGCACCTTTAATTCCAACATTTGGAAGTAATATAGAAGATTTTGAAAAAACAAATTATACCCAGTGGTTTAACTATATTTCATCGTATTATGAGAATTTGAGAAAACGATATAAAAAACTATATGTACTTGGAATTTCCATGGGTGGCGCAATGACACTAAACATTGGTGAAAAATACTCAAATACCCCACTTGCTCCTAATCGATTAGTAGCAATTAGTGCACCTGTTGCATACAACAATATCAGATATGGAATATTTACAAACATAAAAGCAATGCTTGCCCCTACTCTTTCACTATTTGTTAAAAATATTGGAGCAAAAATAGTTTATAGCCGTCCTGAGTCAAATGATGGTAATGAAGAATGGAATGGCTATGGCGGAGTTTTTATTAAGCAAGGTCTTTCACTATCAAAAGCATTTGATAAAATAAGAAAGGATTTAAAAAAGATAAGTGTACCAATGTTTGTCATGCACGATAAAAATGACCAAACAGTTCCATTTAAAAATCTTGCAGTAATTGAGAAGTACTGTCATGATTACATATATGTAAAAAGAGAAGTTGAAATGAAGGGTGATTTCAAGCACTCTCATCATTCACTCTTAATGTACAAATCTGTACAGAAAGAATATATGGATGATATTATCAACTTCTTAAGAGGTGATTATGACAGGAAAGAGACAAAACTACATTAGTTGGGATGAATACTTCATGGGAATTGCGGTTCTTTCATCTATGAGATCTAAAGACCCAAATACACAAGTTGGAGCATGCATTGTTAATGAACAAAAGATAATTGTAGGGGTTGGTTATAACGGCTTTCCAATTGGTTGTGATGACGATAAGCTCCCTTGGGATCGTGAAGGTTCTTGGTGTGATACAAAATATCCATATGTTTGTCATGCCGAGCTAAATGCAATATTAAATTCTCGTGGCAATTTACATGGAGCAACTCTATATGTAGCCCTCTTTCCTTGTAATGAATGTGCAAAGGCAATTATTCAATCGGGAATAAAAAGAGTTGTTTATTTATCTGACAAATATCGTGATAGTGATAGCAGTATTGCAAGTAGAAGAATGTTCGATGATGCAGGTGTAAAATACGAACAGTTTGAAAGTAAAGATAAGGAGCTAATAATCAAATTTTAACAAGCTGTTGATTCTAGTAAAGCTATATTAATTATATAGAAAAAAATATGAATATTAACAGTGATGCAATAATGTCAATTATAGAGGTAAATCAGAATCTTTCTTCTGCTGTAAGAAGAATAGAAAAACGGTAAAGTCTATATTTTCAAAAACAATAACCCCACTCTTTCTTCTTTTTAATCTTGAAAAAAGTACCATAGATAGAAATGACAGACGAAGAGAAAATTGAATTTATCATAAGAAGAATGCTCAAACAACACAAAAAAGTTTTTGAGGCGCTAGCTAAGTAAAGAATATGGTTCATCTTGAAAAAATATAGAGTCTCTTTTTATATACTTATAAGTATTATAATTTAGAATATATAAACAATCTCGATGCATAATTTATATCATATTTCTATCTCTATCATATTTCATATAAATCAAAATAGCATGCAATGTTTTATGCACTATTATGATTATATATTTATTTATATAATGGATATTTAAGAATATTTAGAAAAAAATTATGTTTTCGTTAAATTTACTACTGATATTATTTGACAAACTAAATTTTTGATG
>NZ_JAXEGN010000214.1:0-8176 GCF_034103065.1 Bullifex sp.
CCTAGGTTTAGAGCGAAGATAAAGATTGGATCTAAAATAATATTTAAAACGCCTCCCGTTGTAAGACCAATCATTGCATAGAACGCCTTCCCCTCATTACGTAATAGATTGTTAAATACAAATGAGGTACAAATAAACGGACAGGCATATAAGATAAACGAGGAGTAATCTAGAGCATAAGGTAGTATTGTAGGTGTCGAACCTAAGAAAACCATTAAAGGTTTACAAAAAATTAACCCAAAGATTGAAAGAAGTGTAGAAAAAATCACAACCATAAAGATGGCAGATGAAGCTGTAATGCTAGCTTCCTTTTGTTTTCCTGCTCCTAAAAGTCTAGAGCTTAAAATTCCACTTCCCATTCCAATTGTAAATCCAATTGCCTGCATAATTGCCATTAGAGAAAATACAATTCCAACTGCTGCAGATGCACTAGTACCTAATTGAGATACGAAAAACGTATCGGCCATATTATAGATAGAAGAAACTAACATCGAAATAACTGTAGGTACAGCCAATTTGAGAACAAGAGGCTCTACTGGAGCCTCTGTCATCATCTTATAGTGTTTATTATCTTTCATTTATTTTACCTGCAAGTATTTATAATCCAGTAGGTTTTGCCCCCCCGAATGATTTTCTGTACTCAATCCAATCCTCTAAACAAATAGGCTTTGAATAAATGTAACCTTGAATTACCTTACAACCCATTTGTTTTATTATCTCTAATTGCTCTTTTGTTTCAACACCTTCAGCAACAATTCCCATATTTAGAGATAATGCAAGGTTAATAATTGACTGCAAAATTACCTTAGACTTTGCATTATTAATATTATCAATAAAGCTTTTATCGATTTTGATGTAATCAATATCGAAGTCCATAAGTAAACTTAATGATGAATATCCTGAACCAAAATCATCAAGAGAGCAAGCAAAACCATATTTATGCATTTTATTAAGCTCAACCTTTACAATTTCGATTGTTTTTTTATCAAAGAATACACTTTCAGTAACTTCAATATCTAAAAGTGATGCCGGTATTGAGTAGGAAGAACGAATTTTCTCGAGATCATCTGCAATGCCATAGTAAGCAAAGTGTCTAACAGAGAGATTTACAGAAACAGGAACAACATTATAGCCCATCAATATTGATTGCCTAATATCAGCACATACTTCTTCAAAAACATAAAAATCTAGCTCAGTAATATTACCATTTTTCTCAAGGATTGGAATAAATTTGCTAGGAGGAAGAATTTCATCTCCCTTTTTCCACCTAACTAATGCTTCAGCACCTACGATTTCGTTAGTATTGCTATCAACCTTAGGTTGGAAGTAAACCAAGAACTCACGATACTCAATTGCTTGAGCAAATGAATCTGTTATCTCTTTTTCTTCTTTAATTGTTTTAAGTAAATTTGAATCATAGAATTTTGTAATATTACCTCTTCTATCATCAAGAAGGGCAACATCATGTACTATTCTTACACGCTCTGCTAAAGCTTCAATATCAGTATCACTAGCAGCAATTGAATATACACCACTTATAAAAGAGATAGTAATTTTATTTGACTGTGCTAAATTCTCATTGAATGCTTCTTCTGCACTTTTAGCGAGGAAAGCTAAACGCTCCTCTAGTAACTCTTGTTCTGAATCATGGATAATTAATAAGAAGTTTTCTGCATATACACGACAGGCAAGCTCATCCTTTGCAAGTCTATTATTAATTATAGCTACAACACACTTTAATATTCTATTTCCTTCATCAGAACCTAATGTTGATGTATAAATTGCAAAGTCACGAATTGAAAATCTTACTAAAGCATAATTGTTATAATTATTTATATTTTTCTTAGCTTGGAAATAAAAACCATTAATATTTAAACCACCTGTAATTCTATCATAGTAGGCAGCATTAATCATATCGTAAATACGTTTTTTTGCATTCGATAATATAGATATCATTAATGTAGTAAATAAAATAATAACAGTAATGCTCAAAAATGCTAACTGAATAAAGAAGCTATCAATGTTAATTCCATATAAACTTGAAGGTACTACTGTTACGATGACAATATCATATTTCTCTATTCTATCAAAAAACAAGAAAACATTTCCTTCATTAGTTTTAACCTTATAACTTCCTTGTTTTTTTTCATCCATCAGAGTTTTTATATTAATAATGGAATCATTTCTTTCTTTGCTGTTATCTGAAAGAAAGTACTTATATAGTTCTAAAGTCTCATCACTGATAATTACAGGATCTAAAGATTCATCAAGTAACATAGATCTAATACCAATTAGGCTTTCATTTGATAAGCGACCAAACATGTCAAGTAATTGCTTTGATGAGTAAATAAAACCAACACTACCTACAACATTACCTTTTACATGAACAGGTACATAAACAAAAGCACTTCTATCATCAAAGAAAATAAAGTTCCTATTTCCATGCTTTATAGTAGAGCTAATCTTTTCTTTATATTTACTAATATCAGTATTAGATGAAAAATTATTATTAACATCTATGTATATAATAGCATTAGAGTTATTTGAATAAGAAATAGTTTCAAATATTCTTTCAACTATTTCAAACCTACCCTCTGAAATTATAATCTCTATTCTTGAAGCTATTTTATCTAATACACTGCCTATCTCTTTTATGTTTTTTGTAACCTCATCTTTTGTTGAAGATGCAACATATTGAGCAAAATATAAAGAATAGGAGGCAGTATTATTTCTTAGTTTAAAACCAATTGCAGCCATAAGAACAATAAGAAAAATAAGAATAATGAATACAACCCTAATAACGGTTATATTTGTAGCATTTTCATTTATGCTATTTTTCCATTCATATTTTCTTTTGCTTTTGTTAAAATCCATTTTCCACCAACTATAGCTATTTTATCGATTGCATGAATTATCTTCAATAAAAACTTTTCTTTATATCAATACATAGCTTACAATAATAAAAAAGGAGGATAAATTATATGTATATAGCAAGTGAAAACCGATATCAAGAAATGATTTATTCAAGATGTGGAGATAGTGGTCTTAAGCTTCCTCGTGTAAGTTTAGGACTATGGCATAACTTTGGAAGTAATGCAAAAGAAGATGATATAAAGGATATTATCTTTACAGCCTTTGATAATGGAATAACCCATTTTGACTTAGCAAATAACTATGGACCTTATCCAGGAGCTGCTGAAAGTAACTTTGGTAGATTATTATCCTCCCACTTAAAAAATTATCGTGATGAATTAATAATTAGCACAAAGGCAGGCTACGAGATGTATCCAGGCCCATATGGCGATGGAGGATCTAGAAAATATCTATTTGCTAGTCTTGATCAGAGCTTAAAGCGCCTCAATCTTGATTACGTAGATATCTTCTACCACCATAGAATGGATAAAAGTACTCCACTAGAAGAAACGATGTTAGCATTAGCTGACATCGTAAGAAGTGGAAGAGCTCTCTATGTTGGGCTTAGTAATTACGATGGAAAAACTCTTGAAGAGGCAAATGAAATATTAACAAGATTAAATGTACCTTTTATCATCAACCAAAATAGCTACAATTTGTTTAATAGAACAATTGAGAAAAATGGTTTAAAAGAAACCTCTTATAGATTAAGAAAAGGTATAATTTCATTTTCACCATTAGCTCAAGGCCTTTTAACAGACCGCTATATAGATGGTATTCCAAATGATAGTAGAGCTGCTTCAAGTAGTAAATTCTTAAATAGCGAAGATATTACAGTGCAAAAGTTAGATGTAATTAAAAAGCTAAATGCTCATGCATTACAGCGTGGTGAAACACTCTCTGAAATGGCTTTGAAATGGGTATTAAAAGATGATAAAGTAACTAGCGTGCTCGTTGGGGTTTCAAAATCAAGTCAGCTACTAAAAAATATTAAAGCAGCTTCAGGAAACCTATTTACCCTTGATGAGCTAAATATTATTGAGGAGATAGTAAAACCGGTTGTCTACTGAGAGAACATACATCGCGATAGACTTAAAATCATTTTATGCATCAGCTGAATGTGTTTCACGTGCACTTGATCCACTCGATGCTAATTTAGTTGTTGCAGATCCTTCTAGAAGTGAAAAAACAATATGTCTTGCTGTGTCCCCTTCCTTAAAAACCTATGGTATTAAAGGAAGGGCAAGACTATTTGAAGTATTACAAATATTAAAAGAAGCTAATCAAAAAAGAGCTAGAGTATGTAAGCTTACAGGAAAATCTAGATCAAAAAAGGAGCTAGATAACAATCCTAATCTTGCAATAGACTTTCACATTGCACCTCCTAGAATGGCTTATTACATAGATATTAGTAAAAGTATTTACTCAATTTATCTTAAATACATTGCCCCAGAAGACATTCATGTATACTCAATCGATGAAGTATTTATCGATGCAACTAGCTATCTAAAGCTATATAAAATGAATGCTTTTGACTTTACTTCCATGTTAATAAATGAAGTTTTAAAGCAAACAGGGATTACAGCAACTGCTGGTATTGGTACAAACCTTTATCTTGCCAAAATAGCAATGGATATAGAGGCTAAGCACATTAAAGCAGATAAAAATGGAGTAAGAATAGCAACTCTTGATGAAATTTCGTATCGAAAAAAACTTTGGGACTATAAACCCTTAACTGACTTCTGGCGATTTGGAAAAGGAATTGTAGACCATTTAAATCGAATGGGAATTCACACTATGGGTGAGCTTGCAAAAGCATCGCTTGGAAGTGATGAAGAATACTTAAATGAAGATAGATTATATAAGGAATTTGGTGTTAATGCAGAATTATTAATAGACCATGCCTGGGGATGTGAAAGTTGTAGAATGGAAGATATTAAGGCATATAAGCCTGAAAACACATCATTAACACAGGGCCAAGTACTTCAAGAACCCTACTCTTTTGATAAAGCTAAAATAGTATTAAAGGAAATGGCTGATACCATCTCACTTGATTTAGTTTCAAAAGATTTAATGGCAGATGGAATAGTACTCTATGTAGGTTATGATATAGATAATTTAAAAAATGGAGATTACAGAGGTGAGATTAAGCTTGATCACTATGGAAGGAAAGTTCCAAAGAGTGTGAATAAAGCTAAAAAGCTTAATACCTACACCTCCTCTTCCTCTCAATTAATTAATGAATTTATTAAACTCTATGAGGAAATAGTTTCTCCTAATCTTTTTATTCGTCGATTAAATATTGCAGTAACAAACCTTAAATGTGTTAAAGAAGCTGAAGAAGAAATACAACTTGATTTATTTTCACAAAAAGAAGATGAAGAAAAACTAAAGAAGGAAAGAGCATTACAAAAGGCTACACTTGAAATTAAAGAGCGCTTTGGCAAGAACGCTATTTTGAGAGCACTTGACTACACTGATGGTGCGACCTTAAAAGAGAGAAATAGTCAAATCGGAGGCCATAAAGCATGAATGAGGATTTAATTAACCTTGATTATAAATCTTTGATGAAGCACATCCCTATGCCAAGGTCAAAACGGGCTGCACAGTTTTCTCCATTTGCCGCATTAACAGGGTATGAGGAAGCAATTTGTGAAGAAAGTAGAGTAACAGAAGATAGACGATACTTAACAAATGATGAAGCTATAAATTTAAATAACAAGATACAATCTTCAATTGGAAAAGAAGTTAAAATCACTTTTTTTGAAAAAGATAAAACAAAAAGTGGAGGGAAATATCTCACTCTAGATAGTATTATTACTAAAATCTTTATAGAGAAACAAATAATACAATTAGCTAATGGAATTACTATAAAAATTAATGACATTATAGCGCTTGAAACAAAGCAAAATAAGAGCTATGTTGAATAGCTATGGAGAGTAGTAAAAATAAATCAAAAAGGATGACTGAAGGCTCAATATTTAAATGCCTTCTTTACTTTGCTCTCCCATTGATGATTGGAAATTTCTTTCAGCAACTATACAATACTGTTGACAGCATAATAGTTGGAAATTTTGTTGGTAAAGAAGCTTTAGCAGCTATTGGCTCTGTTGATTCAATAATAAACACATACATAGGCTTCTTTGTAGGACTATCTGCAGGTGCAGGTGTTGTTATTTCACAATACTATGGTGCAACTGATGATAATAATGTTCATAAAGCAGTGCATTCAACTATTGCAATTACTATATTAATGGCAATAGGAACTACCATTATCTCTCTTTTTACAACAGATATCTTTCTTGCAATATCAAAGGTTCCTGAGGATGTTTGGCCAGAAGCTAAGAAATACCTTGATATATACTTTCTAGGTCTTATTGGTCTTTTGCTCTACAATATGGGTTCTGGAATACTTAGAGCTGTAGGAGACTCAAAACATCCTCTTTACTTTTTAATCTTTTCAGCAGTTACAAACACTATTTTAGACATAATATTTGTTGCAGTATTTAAATTTGGCGTTAGTGGAGCTGCATATGCAACAATTATTGCTCAAGGACTATCTGCAATATTAGTTCTTTACACATTAATGAAAACAAATGATTGCTATAAAATAGTAATAAACAAAATCAAGCTTTATCCTGCTTTAGTTAAACAAATATTTAGAATTGGACTTCCTACTGCACTACAGATGATGATAACAGCATTTTCAAATGTATTTGTCCAAAGCTACATTAATTCATTTGGATCTGCAGCTATGGCAGGTTACTCATCATACAACAAAATTGATAAATTCTGCTTATTACCACTACAATCAATTGGACTGGCCATTACTACATTTATGGGGCAAAACATCGGTGCTGGAGATAAAGAAAGAGCCATTAAGGGCGTAAAAATAGCAACTTGGATGAATGTAATTACTTCAATAGTGCTACTATCAATACTTTGGATATTTGCACCTTATCTTTTATTAATATTCTGCAAAGATGCAGAAGTATTAAATTATGGAATTATTTTCCTAAGAACAATGAGCCCATTCTTTTTATGCATTGCATATAACCAGATTCATAATGGAGCACTAAAGGGTGCCGGAAACACAAAAATTCCAATGATTATCATGATGAGTTGCTTCATTGTATTTAGACAAATTTATCTATTTATTGTCTCAAAAGTATATAATCATTTGATTTTAATTGCTCTTGGATATCCATTAGGCTGGCTACTATGCACAATTATTCTATCAATTTACTATAAGAAAGTTGATATAACATCTAGTAGTGTTTTTGCTCACTCATCCCAAGAATAACCTTCAAATACAGGCTTTCCACTATATTTATTAGCCTTTATTTCACCTCTTAGCACTTTTAATACTTCGCTATTTAATACCTCTTGTTCAACTTCACCTTTATAAACATAAATAGGTGCAATGAAAGAACAACGCTCTTTAATACCCTCAACTATGTCATTAAAACGTACTAAACCACCAGTTAGTAGAATTCCATCTACTCTTCCCTCTAATACAGCAGCCATTGCTCCAATTTCCTTTGCAATTTGGTATATCATTGCATTCCAAACAAGCTTGGCATGGTCATCATTTTCTTCTACTGCCTTATGGATGGTATCAGCATTTGAGGTATTAAAGTGACTGACAAAACCACCGGAACGAGAACACATAGCTTCAACATCCTCAATACTATGGTTTTTAGCATATCTTACAGCCTCGAGCACAGGAATAGAGCCAAGACGAGTTGGGGTAAATGGTCCATCACCTCCAGCCCCTTCTGTGCCATCAATCATTAACCCATTTTCATGTGCAGCAATGGTAATTCCACCATCAATGTGAGAAACAATTAACCTTGAATTTTCATAATTCCTTCCATGTTCTTTACACCAAAGTCTTGCAATACCCTTTTGGTTTAATACATGTGATTGAGCTCTTTTATATACACCCTTAATTCCAGTAATTCTAGCTTCAGGCATGTATTCATCTACATTTGTAGGATCAACGGTGTAGGCTCTTTTATTAGTTTCCTTTGAGAAAATGTATGCCAGCATAACTCCTAGCTTAGCACTATGATCACTACCACCCTTATCATCTCTTGTATCTTGATAGAGCTTTTCATCTATTTCCATTACTCCAGACTTTTGAGAATAAGCACAACCACCTCTACCGATAAATACATCTATATCGTTAAGTGAATATCCATATTCCTTTAGTAAATCTTCAATTACCATGCGTCTCATCGGAATTTGGTCATTTGCACTT
>NZ_JAXEGN010000215.1:0-14052 GCF_034103065.1 Bullifex sp.
AGTAAAGTTAACTAAATCACTAAACCTGTCATTTTGGTCAAAATACTCCTTACATATTCTATCGGCTTCTCGAGCCATATAGCCTCCTTTAGAATGTAGAAGCACCTTCTATGAATAATAGAAGTAATTTTGATTTTTTTACTTAATTTGCTTTTCGATTAAAAACTATATGAAATTATTTAGGTTTTAAAACAAAAAAAGCCACCAAGATTTCAATCTTTGGTGACTAATATTTATAGTATTGAAATATTTAATTATTCAAAATCAAATTTTTCATCATCTTCATCTTCATATTGAGGATCATCATCGTCTTCATCGAATAAAAATCCATCAGAGAAGTCATCCTCATCTTCGTCATCAAAATCCTCTTCGCCATCTTCGTCCCATGAAACAAAGTCATCACCATACTCTTTATCATCGTAGGTTTCATCTTCTTCATCATAATCATCTGAAAAATATCTTTCTTCCTCGAGATCGAGGTCTTCATCTTCATCATATGGTCTTCTCATAATATTAACCCTCCAAAATTCAACTTATAATATAGTTAAGGTGTAGTACATAAATTCGTCAAGCAAAAAAGTAATTTTATTTGAATATAGGTGTAAAAAAAGGTAGTATATCACCATGACAAGATATATTGCACTTCCAATGGGTGAAGCTAGTGGTGTAAGTCCTGAAATGATAATTAAAGCACTTCAAAGTGAAAACCATCGACGTTATGGTGGTGTTATTGTCATTGGGGATTTAGATTTATTTAAAAAAGTTTCTCGGGATTTATTACTTCCACTTCCTTTTTCTGCATATGTAGAAACTGATGAGGATTTAAAGCAGAGACAAATCGAAGGGGAGAATCACATATTTTATAACCTTCCAACAATTGATATGGATGTGTTTGAATATGGGAAGATAAGTGAAAACACAGGTAGAGCTACTTATGCATGTACTGCAAAAGCAGTTGAGCTAATACAAAATTCCTTTGCCAACGCTTTAGTCACAGTACCATTAGATGCTAGAGCTATTTCAATGGCAGGCATAAAAGAAAGTAGGTATCAAACTATGATTCCTGAATTCTGTTCATCTGGCCGTGGAATTAATATGCTTGATTCCTCTGGTGTTAAAATTTTTTCTCATACACACCATGTTCCACTAAGAAAAGCATTAGAGGATATTACCTTTGAAAAAATCTTAGATACAATCATTCGTGTTGATTCTCTAACCGTTAATGAAAACATCTTTGATACTGAAAAACCTTTGGCAATTGCTTCTGTTAATCCACACCATGCAGATAGCCTTTTCTACGATGAAGAGGAACGGGATATATTAATCCCAGCAATTGAAGCTGCCAATAATATAGGTATTAATATTATAGGACCTGTAAGTGGTGACCATTTAATGCATAGAGCAAAGAAAGGTTTGTATCGTGCAGTAATTACTCTATTTCATGACCAAGCTCATATTGCTGCAATGTCCTTTGATTTCGAACACACTGTTACTGTTACTTGGGGATTACCATTTTTAGTAGTAGGTGTTGATCGTGGTGCAATGCTAGAAAGAGCTGGAAAAAACATGATGCAGCCATATAATTTAATTCAAGCTCTTCAAAAAGCTTCTGAATACATACAAATAGGAGTAAACAGTTGAAAACTAAAAAATCTTTATTTTTTACAGTACTTATAGCACTTGTTTTACTATTAGTATCATGTGAGACAAGTGTATCTATCGTTTATAACCAACCATCTGAAATAAACATGGGATCATATCGAAATGTTGCAGTTGCATCTACAGTTCCATTTAAGGGAATGACAAAACCTCCATTCTTTGTTAGAGCTATTGATGTTGATGCATTCTGGGATACTTATATTACCTCAAGCTATGATACTTCTATCTCTGAAAAAAGTGCCAATTATGCAACTAAAAAGCTTGTAGCAACACTTGAGAAATCAGGATTCTTTAATGTAACACCTCCTGAAAAAACAGATGTTATGTTAAACTCATCTGTAGTTGGGGTATCGACTGTTGATGCACTTAAAAATAATAATATTGATGCTGTAATTATTCCAAAGATTACAAGTCTCTCAATTAATGAATTCATACAGTCTAAGAAAATTGTTGAAACTGACTACAATAAAAAGGATGCTCAAGGTAATCCTACAAAGGTTACTAAAACTGTGTATTACCTATATCAGAATGTAGATTTAGGTTTTTCATATACAATTATCGATGCAAAGACCCAAAATGTAGTTGCTGTTAAGAATTTTAACTCAAGTGATTCAAGAAGTTATGAAGTTGATAAATATGGATTCTTAGCACCAGATCCATATTCAATGATTCAAACAATGATTGATTCCTACCAAGGGTATATAACAAAGCAATTAGTTCCTACAAAAGCTAGAAAGAATGTTTCTTTAATGGCAAATAAGCCAAAGGTTGAAGAATTAAAGGTTGCGTATAAAGCTGCTGAGGATGGTTATACATCACGAGCTGCTGAACTCTTCTTGAGAGAATATAATGCAACAGGCCATATTCCAAGTGGTTACAATGCTGCTTTATTAACTGCAGCTGTAGGTGATATCGATGGAGCAATTGAGTTATTGAATGAGATGAGTTTGAAGTACTCTAATTCAGATGTTGAAAAGCTTTTATCAAATCTCTTAATCATTAAGCAAAGAAATGATGAGGCATTAAAACAGTTATCAGGGGAAGTAACTCATAATTTCCAAGATAATTCAACTAATATTTTCCAAGTAATCATGGGAAATTAATTATGAAAAAAATAGTTTTTTATGATGGTGATGTTAAAGCCTTTATTAATGGAAGAAAGGCAGTGTTATTAAAGTTCGGTCCAAGCGAGTTAGTACTCGATGGGGTATTAACAAAGATGTTTTCAAAACAAGACGCAAAAAGGGGCTTTGAGCAGATTAAGAGATTTATTTCCTCTGCTTCTTTTGAAGTTATGGTTCTTGATGGTTTTGCGGAGGCCCTTGAAAACTCTAGTTATAAAGAAGAAATCATTATTTGGTTAAATGACCATCAAAGTAATGATGACTTTCCTTTTATTGCTATTACTGGTGGTGGAAAGGGTAAGTTTCCTAACTTGATAACAGAATAACCTAAAATTAATTAGGTAAAAATGGGACTTTTTAAATAAAAAATGTCCTAGAAATATTAAATTAAACAAAAAAAGAGGGTAGATTGCAACAATTTACCCTCATTTTTTAGCTAATAAAGAACAAAATAGGCCCATAAAAGTATTAAAATAGCCATTAAATCTTTTTCCTTGAAACTTAAAATTCAATAAAATACAATTTTTAGCATGAGTTTAATTGATATTCATAGCCATCTACTTCCAAAAGTCGATGATTCAAAGTTATCAAAATTCAGCTTTTCTAAGATGATGAAAACTTATAGGGAAGCAGGGATTGAAAACCTTTGTTTTTCACCTCATATCAATGATCCATATGTAGATACAAAGATGGATAAGATAGAGCCAACCTTTGAGTGGGCAAGTGAAAAAGCAAAAAAGGAAGGTATTAATACCTATTTAGGGTGTGAACTTTACATTACAGAGGGTGAAATTCCTCAAAAGTTTTATCCGCATTTTTCTCGCTATGTGCTTTGCGAAACAAATGTTGATTTTGCTCCAAAGTGCTATTTAGATTCTTTAAGAAAAATTAAGGATAAGGGATATGAAATTATTATTGCTCACATTGAGCGATATAATTGGTTAAATCCAGAAAGTGAGACATTCAGGGTAATGAAAGAAGAACTTGGAGTATTAGTTCAAATTAATGCTTCTTCATCAAGAACTTCAAAAGCAAATGAATATCTTACAAGAGGCCTTGTTGATTTCATTGCAAGTGATAACCATGGCAAGTTTGAGCTTCCAAAACTCTTAGCTGAAACACTTGCATCAAATCCAAGAGTCTATCAGAAAATGAATAATTTTATTAAATCAATATAAGGAGAAAAAGGTATGCTACTGAACATGACTATTGCGAACTTCAAGTCCGTGAAGTCCCCTCAGACGATTAGCTTCGAGGCTCTTAAGGATAATCGTCTAAGCCCAAGCAAGGTCGTTGAGATTAACGATAAGCTTAAGGCTATTAAAACAAGTGCTATTATTGGACCAAACGGTGCTGGTAAGAGTTCATTTGTTAGAGCACTTGAAGTTTTAAACCGTGTTGTAACTGCAAGTGAGGATAATGAAAACCCTCTTGCTTCTGCACTAACTGGAACTGTATTTGCATACGGCATTGAAAAGACAACTCCTGCTACTATCTCTATCGATGTTTTACTTGAAAAGGGTGATGGCAGTGATGAAAATCCTACTGTCATAGCTCGTTATACACTTGCAGCTAGCAAGGATAGAATCTTTGAAGAGACTCTTTATCACATTTATAACACATCTAAAAAGTTGATGTTTGAAAGAAAGTATGATGAGAGTGATAATACTTATGCTTATCGCTATGGTAAGATGTATAGAGGTGAGAAAAAGCGTCTTGCTGCTAGAATCCCTGATTCCGCTTCCTTCTTAGGTTGGGCAGCTAGAAAGGGTGGTGAAACCTGCTCACAGCTTTATTCATGGTTTACAGATAGTCTACATATTCTTCCAATGGGTGTTAGTGCTGCAACTGAAAGTTACATTGCGCGTATGCTCAATGCACATCCAGCTTGGAGAGAACAGCTTACTAACTTCTTCTGGGCTGTCGATATTACAGATATTAGAAGAGTAGGTGTTAGAGATGATGGTAAAGTAGTATTTACTCACGTTTACATCAACGATAAGAAGGCCGATGGTTATTCAAACCTCTTTTCATTAGAGAGCCTTTCATTAAGAAGATTAACTCTTCTTGCTGTTGCATTCTTCGAATGCTTCACAAGTCATAAAACTCTTGTAATTGATGACTTTGGTATGCTTTTACATCCAGATGTTTTATGTCATCTTGTTGAGATTTTTGAAAGTTGTAACAAAGAAAGCCAAATGCTTGTTGTTGACTGTAACCCATCCTTATTAAAGGAAGGTTTATTAAGACGTGATGGTATTTGGTTTGCTCAAAAGGATCATGAATCAAGTACTACTTACTTCTCCCTTGCAGACTTCAAGGTATCAAGAGGTAAAGCATTAACAAGAGAAAAGTATTTACAGGGTGCATTCGGTGCTCTTCCTATTACAAGTGAATTCTACTTTGTAGATGATGAAAAGGAGGTTAAGTAATGGCAACAAGAAAAAGAAAATCAACTCCTTCAATGGGAACATTGCTACTTGTTACTGCTACTGAAGCAGAAGCAATCTTCTTTAGTCAGATGAGAAAGGATTGTAGATTTGCAAACCTTACAGTAATGTACAGTGGTGCAAAAACTCTTCATGAGCACATTGCATTTACTTCTAAAGCTAAGTTTAAAAATAGATTTGATAATGCTTATGCTCTCTTTGGCTTTGATGATGTGAACACTACAATTAGTGAAGTTAAGGAAGCAGAAGTTGAGTGTGAATCAAAGAGAATTGGACTATGTTATTTTAATCCATCCTTCCATCTCTGGGTTTATCTACACTTAGGAAAGCCTAATTCATTTATCATTAACTCAGATGCAATGGTAAGTGCAATCCAGACTAAGATTCCTGGTTATGAAATGAGTGCAGACTTCTTGATGACTAAGGGGTTAAACTTACATATGCAATTATTCCCACGTCATGCTCAAGCAGACTTAAATGCAAGAGACTATAATAAAATTGCATATCAAGCTAGTGGCTTTAAAGCAACTAACATGCCAGATTTAAATCAGAAGATTACAGAAATTTGTGGTCAAGCTGATATGTCTCATAATACAAAGATATTTAAATAAAACTAATAGGCTGCAGAACTTAAAATTTTGCAGCTTAAATTTTAAGGAGAATAATATGAAAAAAAGTTTATTGGTAGCTTTACTTATCCTCGTTGTTAGTGTATCTGCTTTTGCTAATAGTGTTAGCTTTGATACTGGTGCAATGTTCGCTTTTGGTTCAATAAAAAGTACTACCAATGGAAGCTCATCTGAATCTGTTGATTACTCAGCAATCGATATACCTATTGGTATTAGCTATAGGCAAGAAATAAAAAATGATTTAGGTGTTGTTGGCTCTTTTGGTTTATTAATTCCTGTAAATGAAAAAGGTGGATCTGTTGAAATTAATTCAGATAATCTTCCAACTAGTTTCTATTTTGCAATTAAAGCTTCATGTTTAGTTCCAATTCAAAAAAACTTATCTTTTGTAAGTACATTTGGTATTAATTATTCATTTGGAACAAAAACAATTACTTCTAGTTCACTAGCTTCTGCTAGCTATTCTTATTCTATTTCACAATTTAAATTTGAATCAGACCTTTTAGTTGAATATAGTGTATCAAAGAATTTTGCATTAAGAGGTGGTTTAAATATTGGCATTCCTCTATTCGAAGAAAGAAAAACTACTTCAAAGGTTAGTAGTATTTCAAATGTTAATAGTTCAACTATTTCAGGTTTTAGAATGAGTGTTGCCCCAGTTGTTGGTGTTGCATATCAATTTTAATCAAAAGTAATTAAGATAGTTTATGGAGTGTCGGGGAAAAATCTTCGACACTTTTTTAATAATTGTTTAAAAAACTATTTCATGTTAAATTGAATTTAAATTCGATTTTAAGGTGAAATAATGACTGTAGCATCCATCCATTTATTATTAAATATTATTGCATTTGCAATAGTAGGTATGGACCTTGCTTTAGCAATTGTATATAGCTGGTTTAGAAAATTTCCTTGGACTAATATATTTCTTGTGTTCTTAGCTAGTTTACTTGGTTGTACAGGAATGCAGATGTTAGTATCTTGGTCTGATATTTCTTTTTCTGGATTAACTAGCTTCGTATTAATGACAATTTGGAAATCATTATTTATTGCAGATGGTGCTTTTATATTAACTTTTATTGCTTATTTTACTACTTGGATAATAGCCCATCCATGGAGAAATCCATATAAAACAATATTTATTTCATCTTCATTAATTTATTTTGTTGTAGGCATTTTCTCAATTGTAAAACCAAATAATATGGTTTTTGATGCGATTGAATATATCCTTGGTGGATTTGTTCTACTATTTTGTCTTGTTGTTCTAATTAAGAACTTAAAAGGTATTGAAAATAAAGATGTTAGATTGGTATCTAAAGTAATAATAATTGCAGGACTAATTTTAATTCCAATTGCTATTTTTGGAATTTTCTTTAAGGTAGTTAGAGATTTATTATCGGCTATTATATATCTATGCTTTGGAATAATTGTTTTAGTATTTTTATTTTTAGCTTTAAGAAAGCACTTTACAGAGGCAAATAAGGAGCCAGAAAAACCAACACTCGAAGAATTCTTTGAAAGATTTCATATTACAGATCGAGAAGCTGAAATAATCCTTGAAATAAAGAAAGGATTAACTGCAAAAGAAATTGCTAGTGAGTTGAATATTAGCGTTAATACAGTAAATAACCATATTGCTAATATTTTTTCAAAAACAGAAGTTAGAAGCCGTATCGATTTATTAAATCTGTTCCAGGAGGTTTGGTGATGAATTATAGCGTACCTGAAAGTTGGTATGAAGGTGTATATAGAGATGAAAATAAAATAATTAGTGCAGCGAGGCCTTTTAAAATATTAAATGGTAATACTAAAGCTGTACTACTTATCCATGGTTATGCAGGGTACCCAGGTGAATTAGTAAGACCTGCTAAGGATTTAGCCTTAGCGGGCTTTGATGTTTATTGTCCTCGTCTCCCTGGTATGGGAACTAGTGGTAAAGATTTTATGCAATCAAATAAAAATGATTGGTTAAAAGTCATTGATAACGCCTTAAATTACTTAACTGATAGATACAATAAAGTAGATATTGTTGCCCATTCTATGGGCACACTGTTAGCACTCATTGCTGCCCAAAAATATAATATTGAAAAGATTGTTCTTGCAGCTCCAGCATTCTCAATGCCTCAGTTAAAGTCTTTTCAACTTAGACTAATCTCAATGTTTAAGAAAGATATAAAAATTGAATGGAAAGCAGATTCAAGATATAAGATGCACTATGAAAATGCACCTTGTGATGATGAATTATTAGGGCGTGAGTATTGGTCGCACTTATATACAAAGAGGCTTTTAGATTTAGATAATTTAAAAACACAAGCTTTAAAAATTAATAACTTAAAATCTAAGATATTAATTTTAGAGTGTTTAAAGGATAGTGTTACTAATCCTCAAGGCTGTGATGATTTTATTTCAAATCATAGCAGTCTTGATTGCACAATAGTGCACTTAAAGGATGCAACCCACTTTGTATATTACGATATTGATAAAAGTGCAGAAGAAAAAGCTGTAAGAGCTACAGTGGATTTTCTATCCTAAGGTTGTATCTTTTTATTAAAGATAATAATATTGTTTAACATATTTTATATTTAAGGAGCTTTTCGATGGAAGTTCGAGTTCGCTATGCCCCGTCGCCAACTGGGTTACAGCACATCGGAGGAGTGCGCACTGCACTCTATAACTATTTCTTCGCACGTTCCATGGGTGGAAAATTCATTCTTCGTGTTGAGGATACCGATAGGGAGAGATATACTGAGGAATCACTTCAGGATCTTTATGATACTCTCTCATGGTTAGGAATTAAGTGGGATGAAGGCCCTGTTGTAGGTGGCCCTTATGGTCCTTATATTCAGTCTGAAAGACTAGCTCTTTACCAGGAATACGCTAAAAAGCTAGTAGAAGATGGTAGAGCATATTATTGCTATTGTTCTCCTGAAAGACTTGAAAAGGTTCGTCAAGAGCAAATAGCTTCAAAGAGTGAATATCAAGGTTACGATCGACACTGTGCTAATTTAACAAAAGAAGAAAGAGAAGAGCTTGAGAAGCAGGGTATTAAGCCTGTTATCAGACTTAAAGTTCCAACAACTGGTAAAACTACTTTCCATGATGTCTTAATGGGTGATATCACAAGAAGAAACTGTGATGTTTCTCCTGATCCAATTTTATTAAAGAGTGATGGTTATCCAACATACCACTTAGCTAATGTTATCGATGACCACCTTATGGGTATTACTCACATTATGAGAGCACAGGAGTGGATTCCATCTGGCCCTCTTCATATCCTTCTTTATGAAGCATTTGGTTGGGAGCCACCAGTTTACTGTCACCTTCCTATGGTTAAGGGTAAAGATGGACAAAAGCTTTCAAAAAGACATGGAGACACTGCAGTAAGAGACTTTAGATTAAAAGGCTATCTTCCAGAAGCAATCTTAAACTATGTCACTTTGGTTGGTTGGTCATTAGATGGTCAAACTGAGTTCTTTACAAAAGAAGAACTTGAAAAGTGCTTTAAGCTTGAAAATATCCATGTATCAAGTGGTACTTTTGACTATAAAAAACTTGATTGGTTTAATGGTCAATACATCAGAATGAAGAGTGATGATGAGATAGTTAAGTTAATCACACCATATCTCCAGAATGCAGGATTTATTTCAAGTGAAGTAAGTGAAAGTGAAAAAGCTCTTCTCTATAAACTTGCTCCAAGTGTAAAAGAGAGAATGAAGGTTCTATCTGATGTAGTTCCTCTTTCAAAATTCTTGTTCACTGACGAGCCAAATCTTGATAAATGTGCATACATTGGTAAAGGTATGACTGAAGAGCAGTGTAAAGAAGCTTTCACAAGAGGTGCTCAAATAGTCTTAGATAATGAAAAAGCTGGTAAGCCATTTGCTGAAACAGAAAGTGATATCAAGGCACTTGCAGAAGAAATGGGTATTAAGATAAATGGAGTATTCCAGCCTATTCGTGTTGCTATTACAGCTTCAGCTGTATCACTTCCTCTCCATGATTCAATCTCACTCTTAGGCTTAGAAGAGACAGAGAGAAGAATTAAGAGAAGTCTTGCTTTATTTTAAAATAGGAGGATTAAAATGTCAGAAGAAAAACAAGTTGTAACAATGGATAAAATTATTTCTCTTTGTAGAAGAAGAGGATTTATCTTCCAGTCATCAGAGATTTATGGTGGCCTCAATGGTGCCTATGACTACGGTCCTCTTGGTGTAGATTTAAAGAACAATATTAGAGATTTCTGGTGGAAGGAAATGACACAGATGCACGACAATATTGTTGGTCTTGATGCATCAATTTTAATGCATCCACGTGTATGGGAAGCTAGTGGTCACGTATCAAACTTCTCAGACCCAATGGTTGACTGTAAAGTTTGTAAGTCTCGTTTCCGTGCAGATCAAATTGACCTTAACGCTCCATGCCCTGTTTGTGGTAACAAAGATAGCTTTACTGAGCCAAGAAACTTCAACTTAATGTTTGAAACACACATTGGTGCAAACAAAGATAGTGCAAGTGTAGTATATCTTCGCCCTGAAACAGCACAAGGTATCTATGTTGATTTCAAAAACGTATTACAGTCTTCACGTGTAAAGATTCCATTTGGTATTGCTCAGGTTGGTAAATCTTTTAGAAATGAAATTACTACAAAGAACTTTATTTTCCGCTCATGTGAATTCGAGCAGATGGAAATGCAGTTCTTCTGTAAGCCAGGTACAGAGGATGAATGGTTCCCATACTGGAGAGAGCAGAGAATGAACTTCTACAAGAAGATGGGTATCCATCCAGAACACCTTAGATGGCATCAGCATGGACCAGATGAACTTGCTTTCTATGCAAAGGATGCATATGATATCCAGTTCTTATTCCCAATGGGATGGCAGGAGCTTGAGGGTGTACACTCAAGAACTAACTATGACTTAACTCAGCATGAGAAGTTCAGTGGTAAGGATTTAACATATCTTGATCCTGAAACTAACGAAAGATATATCCCATATGTTGTTGAGACAAGTGCAGGCTTAACACGTAACGTACTCATGGCTCTTTCTGATGCTTACGATGAAGAAGCAACTCCAGAAGGTGATACAAGAACAGTATTACACTTCCATCCTCAGATTGCTCCTGTTAAGGTTGCTGTTCTTCCTCTTGTTAAGAAGGATGGTATTGCAGAGTATGCTTCTAAGCTTGAGCACTCTCTCAGAGAAGACTTCGTTACATTCTATGATCAGTCAGGTGCTGTTGGTAGAAGATATAGAAGAATGGATGAAATTGGAACACCTTATTGTATTACTGTTGACTATCAGACACTTGAAGACCATACAGTTACAGTACGTTTCCGTGATTCCATGCAGCAGGAGAGAGTTGCTGTAGATCAGATCGTTCCATTCATCAAGAATGCTATGAAGAACTACAAGAGAGTATAAAGTGAATAAAGCATTACAAACTTTAATTGATCGTGAGTTTATAAAAGACTGCACTGACATGGAAGGTCTTTCTGCTTTAATGGATAAAGAGGCAGTTACATTCTATGTTGGTGTAGATCCAACAGGCCCATCTGTTCATATTGGTCACGTAGTACCATTCTTTGCTATGCACCACCTCCAGGAAGCAGGTCATAATCCAATTGCTTTAGTTGGTGGTGGTACAGGTTTAATTGGGGACCCTTCTGGAAAGACAGAGATGAGAAAGATTTTGTCTGAAGAAACAATTGCAAGTAATGCAAGGGCAATTGGACAGCAACTTTCTAAGATTGTTGACTTTTCAGAAAATCCAAAGCCAGGTTATGGTAAAGCAATCCAAATGAACAATGCTGATTGGCTTGTTGACCTTAACTACATCAAATTCCTTCGTGAAATTGGATGCCATTTCTCTGTAAATAGAATGCTTACATTTGAAGGTGTTAAGCAACGCTTAGAGAGAGGTTTGAGCTTCATTGAATTTAACTACCAGCTCCTCCAGAGCTATGACTTCTACATGCTTAATAAAAAGACTGGATGTAGATTACAAATTGGAGGTGCTGACCAGTGGGGTAACATTGTTGCAGGTATTGATTTAATTCATGATATGCAAGGTCCTCAGTGCTATGGCTTAACTTTTAACCTCATCATGAGAGCTGATGGTAAGAAGATGGGTAAGAGTGAGAAGGGTGCAATCTTCCTTGATAAAAACTTAACCTCTGTTTATGACTTCTATCAGTATTGGAGAAATGTTCCAGACCAAGACGTTATTAGATTCATGAAGATTTTTACATTTATGCCTCTTGATGAAATTGCAACTTATGCAGATCCAAGTAGAAACATAAATGAAGCTAAAGAGCGTCTTGCTTTTGAACAAACTAAGATTGTTCATGGTGAAGAGGAAGCTATCAAGGCTCAGCAAGCAGCTAAAGCACTCTTTGCTGGTGCTTCTGCTTCTAAAGAAGGTATGCCAACTGTAGAGGTTGCTAAGGATGAACTTACTAATGGGCTTGGAATTTTAGCTCTATTTGTTAAAGCAGGATTCTGCAAATCTAACTCTGAAGCTCGCACTATCGTAATCCAAGGTGGTGCTGAAGTAAATGGAGAAAAGATTACTGACTTTAAGTACATCGTTAGTGATAAGGACTTAACAGCTGATAATGATATATTAATTAAAGCTGGTAAGAAAAAGTTCGCAAGAATTATTGTTAAATAATTAACTTAAATTGTTTGATGAAGGCCACAGTAAATAAATACTGTGGTCTTTTGTCATATCTAGGTAAAATATATTTGACACCACTTTTAAATCGCTGATATAATTTAATGAATTTTTAATTTGTGTATATATAAGTAAATCTAAGATAATGGAGAGGTTAGATGAAGAAGACAAAATTTTTGTCATTAGCTATTGTTGTCCTTTTTATAGCAAGTTTTGTTATAAGCTGTAATCAGGAAATTAAAAGATGTGTCGTATCTTTTAAAAATGAGGGGGCGACCGTTAAACAAATAATAGTAAATGAAGGCGATATAATTAACGAAGTTGATATTCCAAAGATATCAGAAGAAGGAAAGGCTTTTGATGGCTGGTATTTAGGTGAGGAAAAATTCAACTTCAAAGAGCAAATAAAAACAGATATAACACTTGAAGCAAAGTGGAGTGATAGTTATTATACAGTTTCATTTGATACAGATGGGGGATCAAGGGTTGATTCTATTAGAGTAAAGCATGGTGGTACAATTACTTTCCCTACAGATCCTACAAAAGAAGGTTTTTCATTTGATGGTTGGTATTTAAATGAAGAAAAATTCGATATTAATACTATTATAAAGTCAGATATTGAGTTAATTGCTAAGTGGATTCATGATAAACACGTTTTTGAAGATAATGTATGCACAATTTGTAAAGGAACTCAATGTGGTGAGGATGTTGTATTCTTCTTTGATGAAAACACAAAGACATTAACATTAAAAGGTACTGGAAGTACTTTTGATTATGAAATATTAGATGAAGAAACAGGAACTATTTCACATAGACCATGGGGTAATATTCTTCTAGAAATAGAAAATATTGAAGTAGAAAATGGTATTACCAAAATTGGTGACATGTCTTTCGCATATTTCAGCAATGAAGAACCTTTATATTCTAAAATTAAAACTATTGAACTACCATCTACACTTAAAGAAATAGGTCTTTATGCATTTAGCGCGTCAAGTATCGAAAATTTAGCAATTCCTGATGGGGTAACTTCTATTGGAAGTGGTGCATTTGCAGGCTGTGGAATTTTAGAAGAAATTACAATACCTGCTACTATTAACACAATTGGGTACGATGTTTTTGATGAATCATATAAAGTAGAATTAGTTAAATACTTAGGCACTGAGGAAGAATGGGTTAATATTGATTTGGGATTTGATGTTACCGATTATAATGTATATTTCCAAAATGAAAATAAATTTTTACTAATTAACTGTTTTCATGAAAATGGAAAAATAATTGCTGAGTATTTAACACAATATGGAAAAGAGCAAGAAAAAATTGTTGTACCAGATTATGTTAATCAAATTTATGAAAGTACATTTAAGCTAAATGATGAAGGTGAATCAGCCATTCCTAAAGCAAAAGAAATCTTTATTCCTAATTCTGTTGAAATGATTCAAGATAATACATTCTCTATGTTTGATAAAACAACAACAATCAAAATAGATGTTAGTAAAGAAAGATATCATGAGATATTTAAAG
>NZ_JAXEGN010000216.1:0-6004 GCF_034103065.1 Bullifex sp.
CGGTAGGACCTCTATGGTTTTGATATCCACATGAGTGACTTCTCCACCTTTTATCAGCCTTAACAGGAAGAGAATAGAATGGATCCTCACTATCCTTTATGTAGCTATCAAGTAAAGCTCTCATATTAGCTAACAGTTCTGGCTCATCCTTAGCAGCATTATGCTTTTCAAATGGGTCTCTATCTAAAAGATAAAGCTCTTCACCATCATCCTCTAAATATCTGATATATTTAACATTATCCTTTCTTATCATTCTTCCAGGTGAAATAGTGTATCCCCACTCTGTAAACCACTCTGAAGTAACATATTCACGTTTAGGAAGAGTATTTTTTGTCAATATTTGAGAAATATCAACACCATCAAGGCCATTAGGTCTTTCAATTCCTGCAAGAGAAAGTAGTGTTGGGAAAAGATCTAATGTTGAGCAGATTCCCTTAGCAATACCCCTACTCTTTACAAGCGCACCAGAAAAGATAAAAGGAACTCTAGTTACCTCTTCATATAACGTAACCTGCTTAGTTACACTTCCTCTTGCTGCCATGCTATCTCCATGGTCAGAAAGAAGAATATATGTAATATCACCCTTAATTTTACTGTTCTCAAGCCTATTAATTATCTCTCCGATATATCTATCAGCAACAGATAAATAGTAGTAATAGGCAGCAAGATACTCTCTAAAATTATCATCACTCCATCCAACTGTTTGTGCTTGTCTAACATGAGAGCAACAAAGATATTTTACAGGTGTGGGACGATTTATAATATCATCAAACTCATAGTTCTCTGGAAGCTGAGGAAGAGGTCCACTAAAAGGCTCATGTGGCCCTTTATTTTTTCCGACAAAGCCACAAATATTATGAGGATTAATAAAATCAACAACCATACAAAGTGGCTTATCATAGCTATAGGATGAAATAAATTTTAGTGTTTCATCTAAAGTATATTTATCTGCATAGGTGTCCATATTAAATGGAAATCTTTGATCTTCATCTGGAATTTTTGTCTCTTTTTCTTCTGAACACTCAAAGCCTCTTAATGCGCCACCATCATGTTTTTTACCAAAATGTACAGCCTTATAGCCCGCTTTCTTAAACTCCTCCCCTAGAGCTGGAAAGGAATCATCTAAAGGAGTGATAGGCCAATTTCTACCATTAGACCATACCCTATTTCTATGGCTGTATTGGCCAGACCAAAGCGCAGCACGAGATGGCTGACATAAAGGACAAGGAGAATAAGCTGCTTCAGCAGCAACTCCATTATCACAAAGCTTATCAATATTAGGAGTATATGAATCTTTCGATCCATATACCTTTAAAGCTCTCCAAGCGAGTTGATCAAGCTGAAAAATGACAAAGTTTTTCATATTCTACCAATAAGGCTCCCAATCCTTAGAAAGGCGAGCTAATGCTTCCATGTAGAAGTAATCGCCCCAAATGTTACATTCATCAACACCTCTATTTTTACATGGATTGTAAGGACTCTTTCTTGCATAAGTACCATGTAAGAGTTGTCCATTTGAAGTATATGGATCTTTTACAGCATAGTCGCTTGCTAAAACACCCATAAGACGCTTTGCATCTTCAATTAGTTTTTCACTCTCATCCTTCTCTGTATACTTAGCAACTTCAAGCATTCCACAAACAGCAATTGCAAGAGCAGATGTATCCTTTGGCTCTGTTGAAGGATATTTGAAATCAAAATCCCAATATGGAATAATATCCTCTGGAAGATTATCTAAGAAGAATGAAGAAACTCTTCTAAAGATATCAAGGTATTCAGGCTTTCTTAAATACTTATAAGCAAGAGCAGAACCATAAATGCCCCAAGCCTGACCACGAGCCCAAGCAGAACCATCTCTATAACCTTGGAATGTAACACCCTTTAAAGGTTCTCCAGTATTAATATCAAAGAAATATGTATGGTATGTTGAATTATCAGGTCTAACTACACACTTCATTGCAGTCTCTAGATGTCTATCTGCAACTCTCTTATAGCTTTCATCTCCTGTTTCCTCTGTTGCCCAATATAAAAGTGGGATATTAAGTAAACAGTCAATGATAAGACGATAGTTATCAGCAGCACCATAGTCTCCCCAAGCTTGGATAAAGCCACCTTTTTCCTGGAATCTTGACTTAAGATTATCTGCTGCAAGTAATGCAGCTTTTTTACCTTTTTCTGAGCCTGTTAGTTTATATGCAGCAACACATGATGGAGAGTATAAAAATCCCATATCATGGTGGTTAACATCTATTTTGTTAATAATTCTATTTAAGAAGGAATCAACTTGAATTAAAGCAGAATCCTTAAATCTTGTATTTCCAGAAAGCTCGTAAGCAAGCCAAATCTCACCAGTCCAGAAACCAGTTGTCCATTCAACATTCTCTGTTGCAGGATAAAATCCATTAACACTATGAGAATACTTAAACTTATAAGTATAGTCTTTTAATGAGCTCTCTGTTTGCTTAACAGCATAGCCAATAGCACTTTCTAAATTCTTACCTTCTAAAGGCTTTACACCATCATAAACTCTCACAATTACCTCCCCAAAAGAAAGTTATCATGACTCTTTTCTAACTCCTGTTTTAATAAAAGGTCATATTTGATAGCTTCTTCATCACACTTATCTAATTTTTTTCCATTTAATTGATATGGATCATTTATATTGTCAAAGATAAATCTCTTCTGTTCTTCACCTGGTGAAATACCATTATCAACAACATAGGTATATCTTTCATCTCTTATTGCACGCCAACCAAAGGCTCTATTATCAAGACCTTGTTCTAAGAATGGGTTAACTAGCTCTGGCATACCAGGAATCATTAAATGCTCAGAAAAACTTCGAACCTTTTGGCCTCCATTTATTGCAGCTAAATGACTCTTTCCTTCAACACTCTCAGGGCATGGAATTCCCATCATATCTAAGATAGTTGGCATATGGTCTTCACTTGTTAAAATTCCATCATAACTTTTTTTACCAATAGCTGAATCATGAATTACTAATGGAATTCTAACAGATTCTTCATAGTAAATATTCTTTCCATATAAACCATGAGAGCCCATGCAATCTCCATGATCGGCAGAAAGAACTACAATAGTATTATCATAAAGATTATTTTCCTTTAAATAATCAATTAATCTTTTAAACTGCTCATCAAGACCAGTAATAGCAGCATAGTACTCTCTCCACTTTAGTCTATACTCAGGATTATTTTTCATCTCCTCTGGTACATTTTCTCTAAATACAATGCTCTCTTCTGGGTACATATCTAAAAGTCTTTGAGGAACCTTATCATATGGAGGATGTGGAGGATTCCAAGAGATAAATAGAGAAAATGGTTTATCTTTTGGTCTTGATTCAAAGAATTCGATTGCTTTATCTGTCTCGTGCTCTGGAGACCATTTATCAATGGTAATCATTTCATCACTATCTTGCCAATAATGAGGCTGAGTATGATTATCATAAGCACCATAAGAGTACCAATAATCAATATTGTGTCTTCTTTCGCCCATTGGAGTATAAGCATCCCAATTAGCAGCTCCTGATTTTGGATGCTTTGAAAAATTCATTTCAGAGGAATCAAGATGCCACTTACCAATATAGCCATTGTAATAACCATTTTCATGAAGCACATCACTAATGGTAATTTCATTACTCTCAAGATGTATATGGTCACGAATTCCAATCTTACAATTAGTCCAAAATCCTAAATTTAGTGGATGCTTTCCTGTTAATAGAGCTGCCCGGTGTGGTGAGCACAATGGATAAGTGCTCACCGCCTGAGAGCAGAAAAGGGATGAAGCGGCAAAATCATCCATATAGGGGGTGTATACAGGATCCTCTTTTGAAAATCCATAGGCATGATAGCGCCACTGATCAGCAAAGACGTAAACTAGATTCTTCATTCCTTTTCTCCTTTCAGGGATGTGGGGGAAAGCCCCCACATCATTAATTATTATTTACCTGCGCTCATGTAGTAGTCATAAGCTTTCTGGTTGATAGCAATTGCTTCATCAATGCCTCTTGAATGGAGTTCACTAATGAACTTATCGTAATCAGCTTCAAAATCAGCTGTACCGATAATCCAGGACTGGAACTTCTCTTCAACATATGGCTTAATGTTATTCATGATTCTCTTATAGCGAGCTTCATCATCTGGCTGATACTTCATATCAAGTTCACCATCTGCATAAGGTGGCTGATCAGAAAGGAACCATTCTGGATGACCTTCATAGAGTTCACTTGCTGCGAAGCCCCACTTGTTCATACTTGCAAGCTCATAACCACCATCCTGGTTGAAACCTACACGATAGAGAGCACCAATTGATCTGAGGTAACCAACTACAGACTGTGAACCATGGAGAACTGAATCATAGAATTTCTTATTACCATTTTCATCAACATAGTATTCTTCACCTTCAATACCCCAGTTCATGAGAGCAGAACCTGCCTCTGAGAAGAGATAATCGAAGAACTTAATTACTGTTACAGGATCCTTACATGCTGAAGAAATACCCCAACCTACACCTGGGAATCTTTCTGTTCTTTCTTTTACAACACCATTCTGGTCAGCTGGTGGTGCAATAGCAATCATCTCAAGACCAGGAATTTCCTTTGCAAGCTTTACATTGTATTCACTTGTAGATACCCAGTCATGTGTACAACCACCGATGTTTGCAGCAAGGAGTACGTCACGGCTCTTATTACCACGAGTAAAGATTTCTGGATCTAAAATACCATCCTTATACCACTGGATAAGCTTTCTAACACCATATCTGAAGTTTTCTTCAAGAGGTTCGAATTCTACAACACCATTTCTTGTATAGAAGCCTGTTGAGCTATCAAAGAGGTAAAGATATTCTTCAGGCATCTTCCAACCAGCTCTATCAAAGAGAGGAATCTCATCCTTAACACCGTTACCGTTTGGGTCATTGTTTCTGAAAGCATACATAACCTTTTCGAACTCATCTACGGTTGTTGGAACTTCAAGACCAAGCTTTTGGAGCCAGTCATTTCTAATCCACCAATATTCAGCAGCCTTAAGACCTTGGTTCTTAGGAATGAAGTAGATGTTACCATCTGTTGAAGTTGCATACTGAGCAAACTTTGGATCTTCTTCCATCATCTTCTTAATGTTTGGTGCATATTCATCAATTAAATCATTAAGTGCGATAAGACCACCATCACGACCCAAACTTTCAAGATCTGCAGTTGAAACATAACCAATAACATCTGCAAGGTTACCTGATGAAAGCATAAGGTTATAAGCTTCAGTCTCATTTGAGTTTGATTGGCTAATTACACTCTTAAAACTTACATTTGTGTCAGCAGCAAGTTTCTTCCAAACCTTCCAGTTGCTGTCAAATGGCATATTGTTAAAGTTTAAGAAAATTGTGAATTCTTTTGGAGAATCTACAATTGGGAGATGGAAAGAACCATCTGGGTTGAGAGTTGGTGTGCTACTAGCAGTTGTTTTTGCTGCTGTAGTCTCACTCTGGCCACCTGCGAATACAGGAGTGCATAGAGCGAGGAGTGCGAGCATAATGATAATTGTCTTTTTCATAATAATATCCTCCTTTGATATTAACCTTTATTTGCGCCGATAGTTAAACCAGTCTTGAAGTACTTTTGTACAAATGGATAGACGATTGCCATCGGAATAATTGCGATAATAATAAGTGCATAAATTGTAGTTGTTTGGCTTGAAAGGGATGCTGAAGTAATGATTGCACTTTCCATTTCATTCTTTACCTTATCAACAAGGAGTTTCTTTAAAAGTACCTGTAGTGGAACTTTTGAATCATCTGTTAAAAGGTTCATAGGCCAGAAGTAACCATTCCATCTATTTACAGCGTAGAACAAACCAACAGTTGCTAAAGCAGGTTTTGATAGAGGTATGTAGATTTGAGAGAAAATTCTAAAATCACTAGCACCGTCAATGAATGCTGCCTCTTCAAGTGATTCCGGAACCTGTTCAAAGAAGCTCTTTAGAATAATCATATTGTA
>NZ_JAXEGN010000217.1:0-13755 GCF_034103065.1 Bullifex sp.
GCAAAAGGAGTGCTTAAGACTTTCTCAGAAGAATGCACCAAGTGCAAAATCTATTACAGATGATGTATTTAAGTTTGCATCTAAAACGAAAACTCATGTTGATACTGTTATTGTTGATCCTCCACGAGTTGGTCTTGATAAAGGTGTTCCAGAATTAATAATGTCATTTAAACCAGAAAGAATTATCTACATCTCCTGTGATAGCGTAACACTTGCTAGAGATATTCCAATGTTCACAGATTATATACCTTCAAAAGCTAGAATCTTTGATTTCTACTATGCTAGTTCTCACTGCGAGAGTGCAGTAGTGCTTGATAGAAAAAAATAAAAGAAATATTTCACAGAACTGTAGAGTTGAAGTAGTTTGCTATCGCAATATTACGATATCCTACGTGTTTTAGACGTGGGGGTAAGTAAATGCGAAAGCACTATATGGTTCTACGTTAATAAATTGGATAAATTAATGATTGTTGTTGATGGTAAAGACTATATGTTAGAAGTGAAAATACTTATTCAGGAGTATTTAACTTATCTTGGAAGAGATTTATCTTTTCAAAATATCGACAAAGAGCTGAATAATCCTGCAGAAAAGTATACTCCTCCAGTAGGAGAAATTTTAGTCGCCATAGAAAATAATGAATTAGTTGGTATGGTTGCTTATCATAAGCATTCTAGTGAAAGATGTGAAATGAAAAGATTATTTGTCCGCCCAAAAGCTAGAGGAAAGCATGTTGGAGATATCTTAGTAAAAGAAATTATAGCTCATGCTATTAAAGCAGGGTATAGGGAGATGGTACTTGATACCATTTCTCCATTAAAGGAAGCTATCTCCCTTTATAAAAAGCATGGTTTCATAGAGTGTGAGGCATACTATAATAATCCAATGGCTGATGTGATTTATATGCGTAAACGATTACTTGAAAACAAAATAGTAAAAGAGTGAAAACCATATTGATAGTATTTTTATTCAATTAATCTTTTCTTAAGTACAACTATTCTAGACTGTTTTAAAATAAATTGCCTATTTGCTATTTAGTAAGTAAACAAAACTTAAGCTTGAAAACCAAGAAGTCAATATAGTTTGCCATTTTGTTATGCCGCATTTAAGCTTTGGAATTTACTTAACTAAGAGATTTCTCTATAAGAAGATGGGAATAAAAGATTATATAGATTGGTACTATCAAAAGAAGACACAGAAGGATATCTTGGTACGCAACCTTCCTTCCCAAACAGCAAAGGAAAGTAGCAAAGCTTTTAGACAAGTCTGGGAAGTCTTACTTTGCCATTCTTAAGAGTGGTGGGGTTAAGGGCTCTCATTCTCCATATGCAGAATGCCATGGTCCATAATGGATTCAATATCAGATTAGCTCCCTTGAAGTAGCTGAAAGAGTTTATGGAGAAAGGATATGGAATTGATGACAATTACCTTTCTAACCCAATATTTGATTAAGCAGATTAAGCTTTATCCTCCTGATGCCAAGGGAGAGTGAAGATGTATTTCTCTCTTGAGCGTAAGTATCTTAAAGAAATAGAGAGAGTGCAGTCAGTGTGGTATTCATTCTAAAAGAAAGGATTGCCCCCCTAAGAGCTTCAAACACATTAAGAGGCTATATGAGAATTACTCAGATTATCTTCATAAAATTGCAAGAAAAGTAGTCGTGTAAAAAGAGGTAGCACTGCCATGGATGCATCCGTGGCTAAACCCCGTGATGCTCTGGCAATTCATTTGTTGAGTAGTTCACTAAGTAGTGAGCTAAAAAATTAATTATAGTATTATATCTTGTTTTATATTATTTTATGTTTATATTTTGCCTATATTAGGAGAAAAGAATGCTTAGAAAGATTATTAAAATTGATCAAGAAAAATGTAACGGATGTGGACTTTGTGCTTCAGCATGCCATGAAGGGGCAATTGAGATAGTAAATGGAAAAGCAAGTCTTACAAGGGAGGATTATTGTGATGGCCTTGGTGATTGCCTCCCAGCTTGTCCTGTAAATGCAATATCCTTTGAAATGAGGGAAGCTCCTAGCTACAATGAAAAAGCTGTTTTAGAGGCTAAGGCAAAGAAAGAAAGGAAAACTACCACAAATATTGAAAGTGAACTTACTACTTGGCCTGTTCAAATAAAACTAGTTCCAGTAAATGCTCCTTTCTTTAATGGTTCAGACTTATTAATTGCTGCAGACTGTACCGCATTTAGTTATGCAAATATACATACAAACTTTATGAGAGGTCGTGTTACATTAATTGGTTGTCCAAAGTTAGACAGTGTAGACTACGCTGAAAAGCTTACAGATATTATCAAAAATAATGACATTAAATCTATTCATGTCCTTCGTATGCAGGTTCCTTGCTGTGGTGGACTTGATTATGCTGTTAAAAGGGCAATTAACCAAAGTGGAAAGAATCTTTCATACAGTGTAACTATTATTTCAACAGATGGAAAAATACTTGACAACTAAATAATCTCATGTGAATAATTAATTAGGTTAAGTGTTTTAGCATATGCAAAGAACAATGTTCTTTAGCACTTATTGAAAGATCGGTATTTTACCGCAAAAGTAGTGAGGCACCAATAGGAGGTTGCCTCAATTTTTTTTGTCTTGAGTCTATTATTGATTGTTATCAAAAATGATAATAATATAATGCTATGAGTAATAAACGAATAGCAGTTAGTATGAAACCCAATTGTCAAAGAATTTTGACAACAGTGTATTCAAAAGAAATATTAACCACGAAAGAGCTGGCAAGCATTTTATCTGACATTCCTCAAGCCACACTTTATAGATATGTGCGATTACTAATTGAAGTTGGTGCGTTAGAGGTTGTGAAAGAAGAACAAAAGCGTGGTGGGATTGAAAGAACAATTAAACTGGCAAAAAGTCCAAAAGGAACTTTTGATGAAATATCTACTGCAATAATGTATCTCCATGATTCTTTTCGAAAATACTTCGAACAGGAACAACCTGAACCTATTAAGGACCTGTTAGCTGTATCTGGGGTGTCGTTAATGCTTGATGATGAAGAGTATTTAAATTTGCTTGGTGAAATAAATAAATTAATAGAGAGTGCGATAAATAAAGAAAAGAAAGAAAACCAAAAACAAAGAAATCTTTACGTTATTTCGGCACCAGTATTGGAGGAATTATGAAAAAAGCTATAGTTTTTTCTTTAATAGTAATGCTAATTGGATTACTTGGTGGTTATTTAATTGGCCTTTATACATTCTCTTATTATACAGATGATATGAGAGCATTAATATTAGAACAGGTAAAAACTAAGGAAATGTTTTACCTTGTTACCACACTTCAAAGTGGAGTTTATGCATTAGTTGCTTCTTTTTTTGGATATTTAATGGCAAAAAGACTTAATTTAATGCGCACAATTTCATTTGAAAGAGAGAAGTTGATAAAAGTTTCTATTCAAGTATTTCTACTTGGAATTATCTTTTTCTTAGATGCACCTGTATTTGGACACTTTATCCCAGAGGTTGCACAAGAGTATCAAAAAGGAATAAGCCTTTCTTACTTTGCAGCATCATTAATATATGGTGGAATTATCGAAGAAGTATTGTTAAGACTCTTCTTTATGACACTAATAGCTTTCATAATAAGTTTATTTCAGAAAAAGAAGGTCGTTAGTAATAGAGTATTATTAGTGGCAAATTTGGTAGCAGCATTTGTATTTGCACTTGGACACATTCCAACTACTATTTCTCTATTTGGTCACCTTAACTTCTTAATTATATTTAGATGTTTCTTACTAAATGGTCTATTCGGATTTGTATTTGGCACTTACTACATCAAATATGGAATTCAATATGCTATGCTAGGACACATGGGTGTTCACTTGGTATCAAAGATATTATTGATGATTTTCTATACTATCTAAACTCTCTACCTTGTGCTTTGTAGTATGAGATTTTATCATCATACATAAGTTTTTCAGCTTCTTTAACTAGCTTATAGGTATCTAAATCAGTCTTGCTACTCCATGCATATCCAATAGAGAGATTAATTTTGTTTTGTGTTGATAAGTCTTTTACTGTTTTAACCATTTCTTCAATTTTAGTTAAAGATTTATCTTTGCAAATAGCAATAAATTCATCTCCTCCTACTCGGTAAGAACAACTTGGAGAAAATACTTTTTTCATTATATCAGAAACCATGATTAGCATTTTATCTCCTGCTTCATGACCATATTTATTGTTTAATTCATGGAGCCCATTAGCATCTATATAAATACAGCTAAGATTATCTTTGCAAGCTTGTTTGAATGTAAAACGATCCTTTTCGAACATATTTCTATTATAAAGATCTGTTAAAATATCCTTTTGACTAAAGGCTATAGCTTCCTTTTCAAATAGTATTTTAGCAGCTCTAATATTAGACATATATGTAGATAAAACTATTGAAACAATAGTAAATATTACGGAATCAGTAACATCAACAATAAGAAATCCTGGTTCCTTACTATTTAAGGCACAAATAATGAAAAAAACAGAAGCAAATATCTGAGCGCCTAGCATCCTAATAGGAAACTCAATAAATAAAAAAGGTACTGTAATTAAATAAGCGATAAACGTCACAGAATTTTGATTTGGTGATAAAAAGCTACCTTGAATAGCACTAGTGAGTAGCAACGTCATTATTAATGTATAAACACCAAATAATAACCTTTTGTTAGTGTTGAAGAAATTTAAAAATGAGAGAATTAAGAGAAAAAGAAAGATAATATCTGCAATAAAATAAATATATGAATAAACTTCAAAAATTGGTGAAAAGAAAGAAAATATAATCATGAAGGTAAAGATTATAACTCCTAAAAGAGAAATAATTCTTAAGCTTTGGTTATTTGATTCAAAAATATCATTTTTTATAAGTAAATAATCATCATGGTCTAAGTTTAAATTTACTATCGCATTTATTAATTTATTTTTCATAATTCCCTGTTTGTGGACTATTTTAGGTTAAAAGATATATCAATTCAACTAACTTTTTGTTGACAGTTGAAATAAATAATATTATATTCTTATTAGTATTAATTACTGATAAGGAGATAAATATGAGAAGTATTACAACATTTGATTTACAGTATGCTCATAGGTTCTATGGCTTTAAAGGAGAAGCTCAATACTTACACGGCCATACAGGTATATTAACACTTGAAGTAGAAGATAGTGTAAATATGGGCGTAAACATGGTATTCCCATGTAATGAAATACAAAAAACAGCTTGGGATGTACTTAAGAATTTTGACCATGCACTCATACTAAGAGAAGATGATCCACTTCTTCCTGCAATTCTAGACGTTTATGAAAAACAAGGAATTAAAAACGGTCATCCTCAGAACTTAATGAAGGGTGAAGCCTTTAAAACTGAGCTTGCAACAGCATATCCAGATGCAAGACTTGTAGTTACTAAGGAAACTATGACAGTAGAAGGTATGATAAAGATAGTATATGACCTTCTAAAGGATAAGCTTAATATTGCCAAAATTACCTTCACAAGTGGTGTTAATGCTGCATCTCAAGAGTATGATGTAACTAAAACCATTGATAGATGTCCTCTATGTGGTATAGCTTTAGATGAAGAAGGTAAATGTCCTAAATGTGGATATAAAAAAAGATAATCTTATATGTTAAGATTTTGGCTATTACATGAATTTGTAGTAGCCATATTTTTTAGACAAATGTGAACAGAAAAAATCGGGAAGAGAATAATTATTTATTTTATGATTTTATGAATTAGGAGCAAAAAGTGGAGTGGATGCAGCTTATTGGTGATTGTATTACCTATATTGAGGAAAACTTATCAAATGACATTAATGCTGATTTGATTGCAAAAAAGTTTAATATTTCTACCTTCTATCTTCAAAAAGGGTTTTCAATGCTTTGTGGCATTACTCTTGGAGAGTATATTAGAAATAGAAAACTAACTAAAGCTGCCCATGATTTAATGACAAGTGATGAAACAATTCTTGATATTGCATTAAGATATGGATATGAATCACCAGATAGCTTTTCTAAAGCCTTTTTTCGGTTTTTTAATGTGCTTCCATCTGAATTGAGAAAGAATAAAAAGCATATAAAGGGTTATGCTCCTCTAAAACTAACAATTTCCTTACAAGGAGGGTTTTTAATGGATTATAGAATTGAAAGAAAGAATGAGTTTAAAGTTATTTGTGCTTCTCGAAAATTTGCTTATGAAGGGTGTAAGGAAGCAATACCTCAATTTTGGCAGGAACACTATCAAAAAGGAATGGAAAAGTATATTTGTGGTGAAATGGGTATTAACATCGATTTGACTCTATCAAATAGTACCTTTGAATACCTTATTGCTGACTTTTACAATAAAGATAAAGAAATTCCTAACGACTTAGAAATAAGAACGATACCTTCCTTTGAATGGGTAATTTTTAAATGTATTGGACCATTGCCAGAGACAATGCGTCAGGTGAATGAAACCATATATACTCAATGGCTTTGTGAACAAAATGATTATGAATTTGCTGCTGGGTATTGTATAGAGCACTATGATAATCCTAAAAAGTATGAAATGGGTACTAAGGATTCAAAATACAATGCTGAAATATGGATTCCTGTAAGGAAAAAGCATTAAGTATTTTAAGAGCTTTCTTTTCTGAAGACTCTTTTTTAATAGAAAATGATAGTAAAAAAAAGATAGTATATAGTTATGATTACATACACAAATCTTACAGGTTTTTCCTATTCATTTTTGAAAAAGACATTTAATGAAGCCTTCTCTGATTACAACATTCCTATGAACCTTTCTGAAGAGCAAATAAAGATTCATTTAGAGTCAAATGATTATAATCCAAGACTCTCAATAGGGGCCTTTGATAACGATAAGATGGTTGGTTTTGTCTTTGTGGGTCAAAGAGGTAATAGGCTATATGATGGTGGTACTGCTGTAATAAAGGAGTATAGAAGAAAAGGTATTGCTAAAAATATGATAAAAAGCATCTTAAATAAGATGCAGAAGGATGAAGTCTTCATTTTGGAGTGTATTTCAGATAACACTAGAGGATTAAAGCTATATGAAAGCTTAGGTTTTGTTAAATCTAGACACTTTATTTGCTATAAGCTAAATGAAGGTGGATTATTATCTGATGAAGTTAAGAGGGGAGATGAAGCTATAATAAGTAAAGATTATCGTCCCTCATGGCAAAATGAAAAGATAGTAGACCCTATCTACTACGTCCATGGTGAAAATAAAATTTGCGTTCGCAAAGATGGTGGTGTCTATTTTTCAGATCCAGATTACACCTTAATAAATCATGCGTTAAAAGACTTGGGTAGGCTCTCTTTTACAAATGTAAATAATAATGATAAATTAACTATAATATTAAAGGAATTAGGCGCAACTATTATTGCTGAGCAAGAAGAGATGGTATATGAAAGTAATTGATTTACATTGTGATACAATTTTAAGACTAAGTGAAAAAGGATGTGAAAATCTTTTTTCTTCAAGTGGCCATATTAACTATGATAAGCTAGTAAAAGGTGATGTACTTTGTCAGTGCTTTGCTCTCTTTACTAAGATGCATGAGCTAGTAGATGACTCTTATTCTCCATTTGAAAGATTAACAAAGCTTTATGAAATCTTCCTAAAAGAAATAAGTAATTCTAAAGGTAAAATAAAGCGTGCTTATAATGCAAAGGATATTATTGCTAATAAAGACACAATATCTGCAATGCTAACTATTGAAGGGCTTGATGGATTAGAGGGTAAAATTGAAAATGCGTTAACTCTATGTTCTTGGAAGCCTAAGATTGCTAGCTTAACTTGGAACTGGGAAAATGAACTAGCATATCCTCAAAGTGATGATAAAACAATTATGGCTAAAGGCTTAAAGCCATTTGGTTTTGAGGTAATAGAATTATTTAATAGTGAAGATATAATAGTTGATGTTTCACATCTAAGTGATGGTGGCTTTTGGGATTGTATTAATAAGGCATCCAAGGTCGTTGCAACACATTCTGACTCAAGAGCAATAACTAATGTAGGAAGAAACTTAACAGATGAGATGATTAAAGCCCTTGCAGATAAGGGTGGTGTTGTCGGGCTTAATTTCTGCTCTTCATTTTTGACCTCCGATAAAAGCCATGAATCAAGAATCTCTGATATGATAATCCATGTAAAGCATATGTTAAATGTTGGTGGTGAGGATGTACTTGCTCTTGGTAGCGATTTTGATGGAATTGGTGGAAAGCTAGAAATCGATGGTCCTGATAAATTCCCAATTCTAGAGGAAGCTCTTCATAAAGCAGGACTATCATACTCAACGATAGAGAAGATGTACTTTAAAAATATTTTAAGACTTCTTTAATAATTAGCCTGAGAAAACTCTCAGGCCTACTTTTCTTTCCAAGAAGAACGCATTAATTCATTGTGACCAATTAAGTGGTAATAATCATTAAAGGTTTCGAGAGTGAATAAATTAGTTTCACTATCGTATATAAGCTTTGTTAATGATGTGTTTTCAAGAGAGGATCCAAAAGCAAGCTTTTCTTTAAATGGTAAATTTAATAGCCCGCAAATTAAACTTCTAATTAATCCGCCGTGAGTAATAACTATAATTGAATTGTGTGGACTATCTATTATCTCTTTTATTACAGGATAGGCTCTTGAAAAACAATCTTCGCCGCTTTCTCCTCCAGGAAATGGTAAATCACTAGTTCTTAATAATCTATCATGCATGAAGGAAGAATACCTCTCCATTCTTTCTCTATTATCAAGACCAACGATAGCACCCCAGTCAATTTCATTAATACCAGCTCTTCTTTCTACATTAAGTTTTAGAGCTTGATTAATAATATCTCCTGTTTGAATAGCTCTTTTAAGTGTACTTGTGTACATTATATCGAAGTTTTGACCTTCTAATCTTTTTGCAAGTAGCTCTGCCTGAAGAATACCTTCAGGCGAGAGAGCAACGTCGACATTACACTTTGAGCTATTTTGTCGTCCATGACGAACTAAGATAATTCTTTTTTTCATAGGCTTGAAGAGATAATTTTACATCTTCCAATTCTATTTCCTTCTTTATCAAAGAGGTTATAGGTTCCAGGGAAGGAAATTGGATGTTTATCACCTACATTAAAGTCTCCATCACCAAAGATAACTGAGTTAAGTTGAACTGAACCAATCTTTACTTTAACAATTGTTTCCATTCCAGATGGAAGGGAAGAATAAATTTCACCCTTAACACTACCTTCATTTGAAATCTGGACGTATTCTGGTCTAAGACCTAAGATAACATCCTGGTCCTTTACAATACTCTTATCCAACATCTCGATAGTAAATGTAAGGCCATCACTATTTTTAAGAGTCATGTTTTTAAGAGAGAAATCAAGTAAGTTGATGTTAGGAGATCCTACGAAATCTGCTGTAAAGGTGTTAGCTGGATTTCTATAAACCTCAAGAGGGTTAGCATATTGCTGAAGTAATCCATTTTTCATCAAGCAAATCTTTGTTGATAGTGTCATTGCCTCAAGTTGGTCGTGAGTAACATAGACAAATGTTGAGTCTGTATCGTGGTGAAGTCTCTTAAGCTCTGTTCTCATCTCCATTCTTAATTTAGCATCGAGGTTTGAAAGAGGTTCATCCATAAATAGTACTTTAGGACCTGTTGCAAGAGTTCTTGCAATAGCAACTCTTTGTTGCTGTCCACCTGATAACTCAGCTGGATATCTATCCTTAAATTCTTCAATTCTAAGCATCTTCAATAACTCATCAACACGAGCTTGAATTTTATCCTTTGGCCATTTAAGGTTTTCAAGACCAAATGAAATATTCTTTGTTACTGTCATATGAGGCCAGAGTGCATAGTTTTGGAATAAGAATCCTACATCACGCTTGCTAGCTGCAATATCAATACCTTTTTCTGAGGAGAAAACAACGCGGTCGTTAATAAGGATTTCACCTTCAGTTGGTGTTTCAAGTCCTGCAATCATTCTAAGAGTTGTGGTTTTACCGCAACCAGAAGGACCAAGAAGGGTGATAAAGGATCTATCATCTATTTCAAGATTTAAGTTATCTACTGCAACAAACTTACCAAATCTTTTTGTAACATTTTTTAATACTATTTTAGGCATTTTATTTTTTCTCCTATTAACTATTTCCACCGATACCTTTATCGATAGATGCACCTGTCAATTTGTTGACAAGTAAATTGAAGCTTACAACTATAACAATGATGATTAAGTTGATAGCATTCGCATATTGGTTCCATCCTTTTTCGTTGTACTGGAAAAGAAGAGTTGTAAGTATTCTTGTTGAAGGGGATACTAAAAGGATGAAGAGTGAAAGCTCTCTCATACATGAGATGAAAGGAAGTAAATATCCTGATAAGAAACTAGACTTTTGAATTGGGATAATAATTCTTGTCATTCTCTTAAACCAAGAAATACCTTGGATCTCTGCTGCTTCTTCAATTTCACCTGAAAGCTGTAGCATAGCATTAATACCACTACGAGAAGCAAATGGTAAGTACTTAACTGAACCACATAACGCTAGTAGCGTAAATGAGCCATAGAGTGCAGGTATAAAGCCTCTTCTAACAGCAAACATTGAAAGGTAAATAGCACCAAATGCCATTGCAGGCATTAAGTATGGGAAGAAGGTAATGTTATTTACAATAGTTGAAAGGTGTGAACCTCTCTTTTTAGCAATTGCATAACCTGCGAGGATACCAACAGTACCTGCAACAAGTGAAACAACAACTGAGAGTTTAAGAGAGTTCATTAAGCCTGTGTAAATTGATTTATTTCTTAAAATACCTGGTTCACTATTTGCAATGTCTGCTCTACCTTCACCGATCCAGAATTCTGTAGTGAAGTTACTAAATGAGTAGTCACCAGGAGCCATGATAAATGACTCAACTGCAAATGAGATAAGTGGAACAATCGCAATTACAACTAAGATAAATACTAAAAGAACTGTTAATGGAGTTCTTGCTTTCTTTAAATTTACAAGTGCTATATTACTACTTTTACCAGTGACTGTTGTATATGCCTTTCTTCTTCCTGTTATCCACTGGTTGACCATTAAGATACCTACACCAATTACTATCATGATAAGTGCCATAATGTATCCATATCCAGGATTCATACCATTTAGAGTTCTATACATTTGGGTTGTTAATACATTGTATCTAACAGGAGTACCCAAGAATGAAGGAACTGCAAAGGCAGACATTGTTGATGAGAATACCAATAGGAAGGTAGATAATAGAGCAGGGCGAACAATAGGTATTGTAACCTTTCTCATAATGGTGAATCTTGATGCGTGAAGAAGTGATGCAGCCTCTTCAAGATTTGCATCCATGTTTCTCAAAATACCACCAATTAGGATGTAAGCAAATGGCGCATAGTGTAGGCCTTGTACTATTACAATTGGAAATAGTCCATAAGCAAACCAGTCAGCAGTTTCAATTCCTGTTATTACCTGGAATAGTCCTGGAGCACCACCAATTCTTGAATTTCTAAAGAAGTTAAGCCATGCCATAGCAAGTGTCCAAGCTGGCATGATATATGGAAATACAAATACAGTAGAAAGAAAGCTCTTTGCTTTAATATTTGTACGTGTAATAATCCAAGCAAAGGAACCACCTAAAATAATAGCAACCATACAACTTAAGAATGCTATATTTAAGGTGTTTAAGAAAGGTTCGTAGAAGACTTTCATACTTGTTTGACCCGAAGCAAACATCTTCTTCCAGTGGTAGAGTGTGAAATCACCAACCTTTGAACCTTTAATCGCTCTTACTTCACTTGAGTGTACTGTGAAGGTATCAGCAACGATTGTAATTAGAGGGACAATGGTGAGATATCCAAGAACTACTAGCAATACTAATAAAATAATATTCTGAGGCTTTCTTAGATATTTTAATAATGCGTTAATCTTTTGTTTCATGATTTTTTATAGCTTATGGCTACAGAGAGCTTTCTGTAGCCATATAGAAAATTAATAAATATAGAGGTTAAGGAATTCCTCAACATCAGCACGATTTTCGAAGCAGTATTCTGCATCTTCCTTAACAAGGAGAGGCTCCCAAGTAGCGAATGGGTAGTCGATATCTTCCTGTACACCAATATTAGGATTTGCACTATAAGTACCACAGTCTTTTCCCCATGGAGCAAAGCCTTCTTCAGAGAATAAGAATTCAATAAAGAGCTTAGCTGCATTTGGATGAGCAGCATTAGAACACATAAGAGGATATAAGCTGTAATAGAAGCCACAGAATGGTTCCATATTCAAAGCTGGCTTGAGTGCAAGGTTCTTAGTTGTTGCATAGCGTGCCTTTGAGAATACGAAAAGACCTACAGGAGTATTAGCCTTATTCTGGCCCTTAATACCTACGTTTTCTGCAATTGTTGTATCGCTTGTACCACTAATTAAGTCGTTCTCGTAGATTGCTTTAATCCATTCATAACCTGCATTTGGAGTTGTGAGAACAATATCCTTGCCGTAGTAGTTCTTATAAGCCTGTGCAATTTTTTCTGATACCTCAGGACTTGTAACCATAGTTAAGAAGTTAGAGTTTACACCTTCCTGGAACGGGTTCTTAAAGTTGAGTGTGCTCTTATATTTTGGATCTGCAAACTGCCAAATATTATAATATGGACTTTCTGTTGTGTTTTCATCGTTGTAGATAAATACCTTGTTAATTTGGAAAGCCTGGAGAGGGTTCTGCATTGATTCTGGAATTACATCTTTAAGTGTAGGTGGAACGTAGTTGTAGAGATATCCTGGTTCCATAAGCTCACCAAATAAACGACCAGCATCTTGAGCTAATACAAAGTCAGCACCTGTGATTCCAGCTTCACCTTCCTTAGAAACCTTTTCGATTAATTCATAGTCTTTGAGGTTAGATGTTTCACATTCGATTCCATATTTCTCTGTGAAAGCGCTAGCTGCCTTTGCAATTCTTGAAGAGGTTGCATATACAACAACTTTACCTTCAGCCTGAGCTGCTGCAACGAGCTCATCATGAGTCATTTCTTTTTCTTCAACTACAGGAGCAGCTGTAGTAGCTTCTTCCTTAGCACCAGAAGAAAATAGAGGCGAAAATACCATGAGGGCGATTAATGCCAGCATGAACAACTTTTTCATTTTTTTACTCCTTCTGTTTTATTTATTTCACGACATTTGTCGTGATAAAACATCCTCAATTATTACTTTGATTTTTTCAGCTTCATCTTTCAATTCACTTAAAACCTCAAAGCGGGCTAAATAAAGCTCCGTTTCACTTGCTCTTAATGTCACTTGAACCCACGGCTTTTCATCCTTTTTCAAAATTACAGATCCAAGAGGTGAGCCATCTAGCAAGGTATCTGTTTTATTATAGCCTTTAGTCAGCAATAGTGCCTCAATTTGTTTTAACTTGTTACTTCGCTCTAAGGCACTATCAAATTTCTTAGTCCATTCCCTCTCTCTATAGTAGGAAGAGGTTAGTTTTATAAAGTATTCAAGGCTTTTTTTATCTTTTTCTAAGGAAGATAAAAAAGCAAGAAGGATTATCGCCATATTCTCTATTGAATAGACAAAATCATTATATTTGATATTCAAATAATAATGACCTGATTCCTCAACTGCAGCAATAATAGATTTATTCTTACTTAAAATCTTTTTAATTTGGGAGTGTCCATTAGGGACAATCATGGTTGTGTAACCATTCTCGTTTAGATAATTAATAATCACGGGTGATGCTTTAGGATCTAAACAAACAAT
>NZ_JAXEGN010000218.1:0-26769 GCF_034103065.1 Bullifex sp.
CCTGCTATCTCTTGAACTAATGATTGGTAAAGTGAAAGTCTTGCTGAACTACAAGAGTCAGATTCACTTGTCATCACACAGTGGTCTAAATGGCCGATGTTATCATCATTAATATAAAAACTCATTCTGCTACCTCATAAAAACGAACCATAGAACGGCCATATTTTCTTTCATCTTTAAAAATAAAGCCTTCTATTTCATTCGGCCATAGTTTTTTTTCTTCTTCAGGGTAGTGGATGATAAAAAGACCATGTTCTTTAAGCATTTTCCTACTTGCTATCTTTTTTGCAAGCTCAACTTTTCCTTCCATATTAAAAGGAGGGTCTGCATAAATAATGTCATATTTATAGGATGATGTTAGAACATATCTCATAACATCCATCATAAAAAGATGTTTTTCTTCTTCAACAAAAGATAAATTTTTCTCAATAGTTTCTTTTTTCCCTCTATCCATTTCAACTAGGTGGATAGGGCTAGCTCCCCTTGATGCGGCTTCAATAGCTACACATCCACTTCCTGAAAATAAATCGAGAAAAGAAAGACCAGAAAGGTCTCCTAAGATTGAAAACAATGATTCTCTCATTCGATCCATTGCAGGCCTAATTACTCCTGGTGGGCATACAACATTTCTTCTACAATATTTTCCGCCTGTGATACGCATATTATCCTTCCTCATTGATATTGAGTCTTAACATATAGTTTTCTGTGCTAATTAAGCCTCTATCTTTTTCCATTATCTCTAAAGCTTCTTTTTTTGCAATCTCTATTAAATCTATATCATTAACAAGGGAAGCATATTTTAGCTTTAAAAATCCAGATTGCTTAGCACCTGCAATTTCTCCTGGACCTCTAATTTCTAAATCCTTTTCAGCGATATAAAAGCCATCTGTGCTTTCTTTCATTACTCTTAGTCTTGCCTTTGAATCATCACTTAGAGATGCTGAATAAACTAAGAAACAATAACTTTGTAAATCACTTCTACCAACACGACCACGAAGCTGGTGGAGTGCAGCTAAGCCAAAACGTTCTGCATGTTCAATAACCATACAAGTTGCCATAGGAATATCAATACCAACTTCAATTACAGAGGTAGCAACAAGGTAGCTTAATTTTTTGTTTCTAAAGTCTGTTAAGATTTGCATCTTTTCTTCTTCAGGGAGTTTAGAGTGAATTAATGCTGAAGGAACGCCTGGATATTCTTTTTTTAGATATTCAAACATGTTTTTAACATCTCTTAATCCACTATCACCTTCGTCTTCAATTCTTGGATAAACAAAGTAGGCTTGGTGAGATCGTTTAAATTCCACAGCTATTGTTTGATACATCTTTTCTCTGTTTTCTTCTTTTACAAGATATGTTGTAATTGGCTTTCTGCCTTGAGGCATAGTATGAATAGATGATACTTGTAAATCAGAAAACATTGTTAGAGCAAGTGTTCTAGGAATTGGGGTTGCAGTCATTAATAGTAGGTGAGGTATTTCACCTTTTGAGGTTAGAGCAAGGCGTTGCTCAACACCAAAGCGGTGTTGCTCATCAATTATTACGTACTTTAAGTTTTTAAATACAACATCCTTAGAAAATAGAGCATGAGTACCAATTGCTATATCAACCTCACCATTTTTTAAGGCATCTAAAAGATATTTTCTACCTTTCCCTTTTACATCACCTGTGATAAAAGCAATCTTTACTCCAAGTGGCTCTAAAAGCTCTGCAGCTTTTTCTGCATGTTGTCTTGCAAGTAGTTCTGTTGGAGCCATAAAAGCAACTTGACCTTTTTTAGCTATCTCATGCAGACTACTAATCCATGCAATTAATGTCTTTCCTGAACCTACATCACCTTGCAATAATCTATTCATTGAACGCTGGGTATCAAGATCTTGTCTTATTTCATTTAAGCTAGATACTTGGTCTTTTGTTAAGGAGAATGGAAGAGAAGAGATGAATTTTTTTTCAAGCTCAGAAATAGAACTCTTTTTATTATTCTTTTCGTATGTACTTTTGCGCATTAATGCAATTTCCATTAATAATAACTCAGTTAGAGCAAGTGTTCTTCTACTTGCTTTAACTTCTTCCATAGACCTTGGCATGTGCATAAGTCTTATTGCACTATCGGTGTGCATAAGAGCGTATTTACTATATAACCTTTGTGGAAGCTCATCATCAAAGGTGATGTACTTATTTGATAGTATTGTATTTATATCTTTCCTAATTGATTTTTGAGTTAAAGAACCACCCATTGGGTAAATAGGTATAACTCTACCTATTCCCGCTTCATCTTGAGTTCTATAAACAGAAAATGAGGATGATTGCCACTCTCCATTGTATTGATTTACATTTGCATTAATAAACCAAACAGAGCCAGTTTGAAGTGTTTTTTCAAGGAAGCTTCTTCCAAAACAAAGTAAAGATAATTTGGTACCTGAAAGATCCTTTACTATTACTTTTAGCGTTCTTTCATTTTTTCTCATACCTCCAAAGTACGTATGAGATTGTACAATTATCTTAGTATTTATTGTGTTTTCGCCTTCCTTTAAATCTTTTATTGAGGTTAACTTTGTTCTATCTTCATATGCTCTTGGAGCAAGAGCTAATAAATCTTTAAATGTATCTACATGAAGCTTTGTGTGGTAATCTGCTGCACGCACCTTACCAACGCCTTGTAAACGTTCGATAGGAGTTATTAGCTCTGATAAAAACATTAGAAAGGAATCCTCATTGAATAAGTAATTAATAAACTAAAAATGTAAGAAAGCATTGCATAAATACAAATAATCACAATAAGAGTTGTAACTGAAAGGGTTGTATCTTTTACAAGACGTCTTGTAAAGAAAATCTCTCTTACTTTTTTCATCAAAGGGTCAGCAAGAGTTGCAATTCTAGACAGAGCTAATGAGCCTGTGAAGGCTGCAATAGTTCTAACTATCATGACAATTATTGCAAACATTAAAAAGATCTGTATGCCATATGACCAAGTATATTGCAAAAGTAAGCTTAATACCCAACCAAATCTAATCGTTCCATATATTGAAAAGAGTTTAAGTAAACTTTGTACTAATGATAGTACTGCAATTGCAAATATTGGTGATAAATCTAGTATTCCAACACGGAAATGCTTTGATCTAAAAAGATTTAAAAAAGGATCAACAATTAGAGCAAAGTAATATGTTAATGAACCCTCTCTTGGAAAAGGATTAATCCAGGAAAGAAAAATTCTTATCCAAATAAAGAAAGAATAAAGAGAGATTAAACGTGCTAGAAAGTTAGCCATATCGAGCATAAAAGTATTCATACAAATCTCCTCATTTTACTCAAACCATGCGGCATTAATTAAAGAATATCCTGACAGGTCCTTTTTAAGTTCTTTAGAGAAGCTAACAGCATATTCTCTACCAAACCTAATCTTTTCCTTTCTGTTTTCTCCTAGATATGCAAAAACAGGAAGAGAACCACTATGGTCTACAAGATAGCTCTTCAAGTCATTAGCTAACATCTCAAAACTTTCGCTATTAGCTTCTTCTTCATTAATCTCAAGCACTAATGAATTAATAGCTTCTGTTTTTAATTCAGATGGCTCACAAATATCCTTAATAATAAACTGTGGGTTTGTTGGATCCTTTTTATTATCAAAATAACCTACAAAACCATAGATACCATCGAGTGCTACCTTATCTACTAATTTATCATAATCCTTTGGAAAGGCAACTGCTTCGAAAGTTCCTTGGTAATTGACTAACGTATATGATGCCATTTTTGAACCTGTTTTAGTCTTAATTACTTTGTAGTTAGCTACTTGGCAAATTAATGAAACATTTCTATTAATTGGTAGTTCTGCAGGTTTTGAAATATCGACCCAAACACAGCGCTCGATATCTTCTTTATAGTTATCAAGAGGGTGACCAGAAACATAGAAACCTAAATATTCCTTCTCGAGTTCTAACATCTCTCTTTTCGGCCACTCATCTATTTCTTTCATTTCATAGGAGCCTAAAGATACTTCATCTCCAAATAGAGATATTTGACCATATGCTGTTGTCTCACGAGAAGATTTTTCATATGCAATAGCATCTTCCAAATTAGCAATTAAGGTTGCTCTGTTTATGCCAAGAGAATCGAAGGTACCAGATTTAATTAAAGCTTCAATTGATCTTGAGTTGATATCAACTTGACGTGAAAGGAAATCAGTAAAAGACTTATAAGGGCCATTTTTATCCCTTTCCTCGACGATTAATTGAGTTAACGCATCACCTACATTCTTTATTCCAGACAGTCCATAAACGATGTTACCATCTACAACATTAAAGTGCTTATCTGAATTGTTGATATCAGGTGGAAGTAGCTTAATACCCATAGTATCAGCAAGCGCTAGATACTCTTTAAACTTCTCAGGGTTATTCATTTCATTAGTGAGGTTGGCCGCTAAGAATTCACTAGGGTAGTTAGCTTTTAAGAATGCAGTTTGATAAGCAACGATAGAATAAGCAACCGCATGTGACTTGTTAAAACCATATTGAGCAAATGGTTCTAGCATTTCGAAGATATCAGCAGCATGTTTTGGGTCTCTACCAAGCTTTTCAGCACCTGCAACGAACTTTACCTTTTCCTCAGCAAGCTTTTCAACTTTCTTTTTACCCATGATACGTCTAAGGATATCTGCTTGACCAAGAGTGTAGCCAGCAATAATCTGAGCAACTTGCATTACCTGCTCTTGGTATACGATTACACCATAGGTGTTCTTTAATATTGGCTCAAGTTCAGGGTCTGCATATTCAATTTCCTGAAGACCGTTTTTACATGCTACATATCTATCGATATATTGCATTGGACCTGGACGATAAAGTGCATTGAGAGCAACGAGATCTTCGATATTGTTTGGTTGAGCATCCTTTAAGATTTTCTGCATACCAGCAGATTCAAACTGGAAGACACACGCACTATCACCACGCTTTAACATGTCAAAGGTGTTTTTATCAAGTTCATCAATCTTATTGATATCAAAAGTTGGATCTTTTTTATGAATAAGATCTACAGTATGCTTAATCAAGGTAAGGGTTTTTAGACCTAAAAAGTCCATCTTTACAAGGCCACACTCTTCAATTTGGTCCATAGTGTACTGGGTTGCAACTGAGTGTGATTTAGGATCATAAGAAAGAGGAACGTAGTCAATTAAAGGAGTTTTACCAATTACAACACCTGCTGCGTGAAGTGAGGTATGACGGTTTCCTCCTTCCAAGATTTCAGCAACATTAAATAGCTCCTCATATACTCCACCTCGCTCTTTAATTGCCTGTAGCTTTGGCTCGGCATCGAGTGCTTTTTTAATTGTCATCTTAGGCTCATCTGGAATGAGCTTACAAATTTGGTTACTCTCATCGTATGGAATATCGAGTGCTCTTGCACAGTCTTTTACAACAGCCTTTGCTTTGAGAGTTCCAAAAGTACAAATTTGACCTACACGATCTTTACCATAGTGTTCTGTAACATATTGAATTACTTCTCCTCGTCTTTCGAAGCAGAAGTCGATATCAAAGTCAGGCATTGATACTCTTTCTGGGTTTAAAAAACGTTCAAAGAGTAGGTTGTACTTAATTGGATCTACATCTGTAATTGTAATTGAATATGCAACAAGCGAGCCTGCACCAGAACCACGTCCAGGACCTACTGGGATATCATGCATCTTAGCCCAGTGGATGTAGTCACGAACAATTAAGAAGTAACCTTGGAAGTCCATGGTTAGAATGATGTTTAATTCATAATCAAGTCTTTCCTTTAAAGCAGGAGTTACCTCACCATATCTTTTTTTACAACCATCATAACTTAGCCATACTAAGTATTCTTTAGTATCCTTAAAGCCTTCTGGAATTTCATACTCAGGAAGTAGTGGGCCAGGGAATTTAATATCAATATTAACTCTATCAGCAATTTTTCTTGTATTTTCAAGAGCTTCTGGGCACCAGCTAAATAACTCGGCCATTTCTTCTTCACTTTTGAAATAGAACTGGTCATTTGGGAATCTCATTCTCTTTTCATCTTGTACTTTAGATCCAGTGCCAATGCATAATAATACGTCTTGAGCAATTGCATCACTTCTATTTATGTAGTGAATATCATTTGTACAAACAAGAGGAATATCTAATTCTTTACTTAGCTTATATAACATAGGATTAGTCTTCTTTTGTTCTGGAAGACCATGGTCCTGCATTTCAAGATAAAATCTATCTCCAAAAATATCTTTAAACCAAAGAGCTTTTTCTTTAGCAAGTTCATATTGGTCTTTAAGTAATAACTGTAATATTTCACCAGCAAGACATGCGGATAGACAAATTAAATCCTCACTATGACTTTTTAATACTTCATCATCAATTCTTGGTTTATAGTAGTAGCCTTCTGTGAATGCAATGGTATTTAGCTCCATTAGATGGTGGTAGCCTCTATCGTTCATTGCAAGAAGAACTAGGTGGTAATATCTGTTTCCTTCGCTAGTTGGACGTTGGTCTCTTCTGTCTTTAGGGTTTACGTAAAACTCACATCCGATAATTGGCTTAATTCCAGCAGCTTTACAAGCTTTATAGAACCTTAGAGCACCATACATGTTTCCATGGTCTGTAATTGCAAGTGCATCCATTCCCTCTGCTTGTGCCTTTGCAATATATTTTGCAATTGGTGCAGCTCCATCTAAGAGAGAAAAGTCTGTGTGGTTATGTAGGTGTACAAATGTTGATTTCTTACTAGGTTCTTCGTTGTTAATAACTTCATCCATATAAAACTATAATAACATATATAATTATCCCTTGTCACAGTTCTAAAATAAAAGAATAGTTTAAACAAAAAATCTAACACAACAAAATTATGGTGTAGAGGTAGATATTATATTTATTTATAACAAAATAAATTATTAAGTATTTTGGTCCTAATTTACTGTAAAATATTCAATATCTTAGATATATAATAATTTTGGTTCAAGTTAATCATTGTACATCAAATGACTAGCTGTACTATTTTGCTACACAAATTTTATAATTTATAAATTTTGAACTAAAAAAATCACGGTTTTTTAGAAATAAATAGTAAAACAACAGGAAAAATCACAAATAAAACTTTATTTCTGCTTTAAAATTACACTTTTTTAATATCTGTATACGTAATAAAGCAAAAATATTTCGGAATTATTCATATCGCAAAAAATGCATATAAATAATTTTTTTTACACAAAATTAGAGTAGCGAGTGCTTTGTATACAATTATACTAAAAACATAAAAACAAATTTTCTCATATGGAGGTTTTGAATATGAAAAAGTTAGGATTATTCCTTATCTTATTAGCAATTATTGTAGCACCAGTATTTGCTAACGGTCAGAATGAAACACAAAAGGCTACTGGCCCAAGAACTCTCAGTGTTCTTCTTTCAGAAGAGCCATCATCAGGGGATGCTCTCTCTCTTATCCTTGATAAATGGGCTGCTGAAACAGGTAATAAAGTTGAACGTCTTGTAATTCCTTATGATGATCAGATTACAAAGTTCCCTCTTATGGCAAAGAACAAGGACCTTCCTGATCTCGTAGCTACAACTCGTCTTACAAGACTCTATCCAGATGAGTTCGTAGATCTCGCAACTGTTATTAACATGGACATCTTCGAGCCTCAGGCAGTAGCAATTATCGGCCAAGATTATACATCTAAAAAGAATCTTTGTCTCCCACAGCAGTTCACAATCACAAACGTTTACTACAATGCTGATGCATTTGCAAAGGCAGGAATCACAGTTCCTACAGTAGATAAGCCTTGGACTCTTGATGAGCTTTATGCTAACGCAAAGCTTTTACAGGAGAAGGGTGGTGTTAAGTACGGTATGGCAATGGATGCTTCACGTGCTCGTTACGATAACATGATTTACATGAATGGTGGTTCTATCACAGTTAAGAATGGTGATTCTTTCGCAGTTAATGTAAACAGCAAGGCTAACGTTGAAGCTCTTGAGAAGTTCATCGAATGGAACAACACAGTAATGCCAAAAGCAATTTGGGCAGGTGGTACAAATGATAACCCAGCTGACTACTTCAAGAATGGTGATGTAGGTATCTACTTCTCAGGTACATGGCAGTACAATGGTTTCTACCAGGATATCAAAGCATTCAATTGGGGTGTTATGCCTTCTCCAGTAGGTCCTAACGGTCCTAGTGCAATCATGGGTGGTTCAGGTCTTGCAGTACCAGCTAATGCAGATGACAAGGATCTCGCTATTGAATTCTTAAAGTGGTTCTATGAAGATTCAGCTAACTTCCAGGAATACCTCAATAACGATAAGGGTCTTTCATCACTCAAGGCTGTAACTTATGCTCCATCAGATGCAAAAGTAGCAGCAGATTACAAAGTACTCCAGTCTGAAGTTTCTAAGGTTACTGATGCATTCAACGTAGACGAACAGTCTAACTGGAGAAACTACTACGATAACGAGTATAGAGATGCTCTCAGACAGGCTGTATATGGTTCTGTAAGTGCTAAGGCTTCTCTCGACGATTTCGCAAACAAGCTTTCTAAGAAATCAGGTTGGCCTCTCGCTAAGTAATAGTGTAATCGCGTCTCGTAAAATCAGCCATCCGGATAAAAACGGATGGCTTATTTAAAGGAGGAGTTTAATGACAGCAATAAGAAGAAAGAATAATGGAATGAGACATACAAAAGCATTCTGGATGTTCGTCTTACCAAGCCTTGCTCTATTCACAGTATTCTTCTTAATACCTCTTGTATTAAGCATTGCTTATTCTTTTACTGACTATGATGGTTGGAAAACAATGAATTTCGTAGGTCTCGAAAACTTTTTCGAGCTATTCCAGGATAAGAACTTCTACTCTTCTCTTGGAAGAACCTTCATTTACACACTATTTTCTCTCCCATTTAAAGTTATTATCCCATTATTAATTGCAGCACTTGTTTGTTCTGATAGAGTTGCTTTTAAGAGTTTCTCAAGAACACTTATCTACATCCCAGTACTCCTTTCAGCACTTGTTGTAGGTATCACAATTAACTGGATGTTCTCAACTGAGTATGGTCTTGTAAACTTCATTATCACTCAGCTTGGAGCAAAACCTCTTGATTGGGCATTAAATCAGTACCTTGCTACATTTGTAATCAGCTTTGCTTCTAACTGGGCATCAACTGGTTTCTACATGATTATCTTCATTGGTGGTATCAAGGGTATTAGTAATGATTTATATGAAGCTGCTTCAATCGATGGATGTAATACAACACAGACATTCTTTAAGATTACAGTACCAATGTTAGCTCCAACAACATTCCTTGCTGTACTTCTTTCAACAGTTAACCTCTTAAAGGAATATGCTCTTGTACAAGGTATTACACAGGGTGGTCCTGGTGATAAAACAACATTTATTATCCAGTACATCTTTGGTCAAGGCTTTAACCAGATGAGATATGGTTATGCAAGTGCAATCTCATTCATCGTAATGATAATCTTTGCGTTAATCGCTTTCGTACAATTTAAGATGAGTAATGAAGGAGGAGAAAACTGATGAAAAGCGAAAAGAAAACATCAAAGCTACTCACTGCTCTCTCAATTTTGTTAGCTCTTGCTATGATTTTCCCAATCTTCTGGTTGATCTGTTCATCATTCAAGCAGCCTAACGAACTCTTTAAATATCCTTTGAAGATGTTCTCAAGTGATCCAACAATTAACTACTATAAGAGTGTTCTTGGTAGTGGTTTCATGAACTATGTAAAGAACAGCTTGTTCTTAGCTGTAGTTGGTACACTTATTACTCTTGTAATTAGTGCTATGTGTGGTTACGCTCTAGCTATTTACCGCTTCGAAATCAAGTATACAAACCTTGTTTTCGCAGTATTCTTGCTTGGAACCTTGATCCCTGGTGAAACACTTACTGTACCACAGGTATCGGTAATTAGTGCTCTTGGCCTTTACAACAACATTTGGGGTGTAATCCTTCCAGTTGTAACAACCACAACAGGTATCTTCATGTTCCGTCAGGCATATATGGCAATTCCACTTTCATTTGTTGAAGCTGCACGTATTGATGGATGCCCTGAATGGAAGATCTTTACACATGTAATGATGCCTCTTGGTTCATCATCATTTGTAACACTCGCAATCTTCTCATTCATGTGGAGATGGAACGACTACATTCTTCCAATGCTCATCCTCTCTAATCAGAAGAACTTTACAATCCAGCTTGCTATTAAGAACTACATTGGTAACACTGGTGTTGACTGGTCAAGTATCTTGTCTGCTTCAGTAATGTCTGTAGTTCCAGTAATTGTAGTATTCGTTATTTTACAGAAATATATCATTGGCGGTGTTTCTGCTGGTGGTGTTAAGGGATGATTATTATGGATATTATCGACCAAAAGCTTGATTTATTAATTAAAGGATTTCTTCCTGTTCTTTGTGCAGACCCTGATTTTGATAAAGGTGTACTCGCTTCAGGAATTGAAAATAGAGAAAGATATAAATATTGGGAGTGGACTCAAGGTGTAGGACTATTCGGACTTTGGAAGCTCTATGAAAAAACTGGTAAGAAAGAGTATTTAGATATTTTAACTAACTACTATGACCAGAGAATTAAAGAAGGACTTCCTGGAAAGAATGTTAACACAATGGCTCCTATCTTAGCTCTTTCATTCCTCGCAGAGCATCTTAAACGTCAAGATTACATGGATGTATGTATTGAGTGGGTTGAATGGCTTTATAACGGTGGTCTTGAGAAGACTAAGGAAGGTGGATATCAACATAGAACTACTGATGATTTCAACGACCAAGAACTTTGGGATGATACACTTATGATGAGCGTACTTCCATTAGCTAACATGGGAAGAATCTTAGGTAGAAAGGAATATATGGATGAAGCTGAGTACCAGCTCCTATTACATATTGAACACCTTGCTGATCCTATCACAGGTCTTTGGTATCATGGTTACACCTTTAAGGGTAACCATCACTTTGCAGAGGCTTTCTGGGGTAGAGGTAATTCATGGGCAACTATTGCAATGCCTCTATTTGTTGAAACAATTCCTTTGTCTCCTGCTGTAAAAAGATACGTATCTACTGTAATAACTAGACAGGTTGAAGCAATTGCTAAGTACCAAGATAAGAGTGGATACTGGCACACATTAATCGACCATGAAGACTCATATCTTGAGTCAAGTTGTACCTGTGGTTTTGGTTATGGAATTTTAAAATCCATCCACATGGGTCTTCTTGATGAAAAATATAAAGCTGTTGCTGATAAAGCACTTCCAGCAGCACTTAATGCTATTGATGAAAATGGTATTGTCCAAATGTGTTCTGGTGGTACTCCAATGGGAAGAGAGAGTCAGGATTTCTATAGAAATATTCCTGTTCATCCAATGCCATATGGACAAGCTATGGCAATGCTCTTCCTCATTGAGCAAAAATAATAAAAAAGGGGACCTTTTGGGGTTCCCTTTTTTAGGAGATTAATCATGATTAGTGATCGCGAGTTTAATAAAATAACAGATAAAATGCTTCAAATGGAGGCAACTTACACAGACTTAATCTTTAAAGAAGTTGCTTCTTTAGATTGTTCATTCTTTGAGACAGAAGATAACCTTTATTCAGCTATCCCGGAATGTTCTACGAGGATACAAAAAAATGATACTTGGGGAGGAAATAAGAAAACTGGTTGGTTTAAAACTAGTTATATTGTCGACTCTACAACTAAAGGGAAAAAATTATTCCTATGTGCTGATACAGGTGCTTTAGAAACACTTGTATTTGTAAATGGAAAGCCTCATGGAGTACTAGCTAATAAAGTTGTTATTAGAACAAGGGGAAACCACCATGCTTTGATTATCACAGATGGTGTCGAAGAAGGAACAATCTTTGAGTTTGCCTTAGAAGCTTATTGTTGGCATAACGAAGTTGGAACTCAGCCATTTAAAACTGAGCCAAATGGTCCATTTGATGCTAATCATCCTGTTACTTTTAAGAGCGTTACTATTGCACTCAGAGATGAAGAAATAAAAGAATTTGCTTTCTCTTTGAGGGCAATAAATGAAATAGCTCAATTTACTCGTGATGACTATAAAAGAGCAGAAGCTCAAAACTGTCTTTATGAAATTTATAGGACAGTCTCTCAGGTTCCTTTAGAGTCGGGTGTTGATTACCCTGCTCTAAAGCGAGCTGTTGAGAGTATGAATAAAATATTAAAAAGAAAGAATCACTGTGATTCTTGGCCAACAATGTATGTAAGTGGACACTCACACCTAGATACTGCATGGCTTTGGCCTATTAAAGAAACAATTAGAAAGGCAGCAAGAACATACTCTAATGCAATTACTATGATGAAGGAATATCCAGAGTATATTTTCCTTCAAAGCTCAGCTTGCCATGCTGATATGATGAAAAAGTACTATCCATCAATTTTTAGTGATATTAAAGAGATGGTAGCCCAAGGTAGATGGGAACCAAATGGTGGTGTATGGATTGAGTGTGATTGTAATGTAACTGGAGCAGAGGCCATGGTTAGACAATTCTTATATGGGCAAAAGTTTACATTAAAAGAATTTAATTACAAAAGTGATACCTTCTGGCTTCCTGACACCTTTGGATACTCTCAGTCATTACCACAAATAATGAAGCATAGTGGTGTAAAGAATTTCTGTACAACTAAGATGAGTTGGAATGATACTAATGTCTTCCCATATGATACTTTCTATTGGCAGGGAATTGATGGGACTTCTGTACTTGCTAACTTAATTGATATCCAAATGGGGCCAACTCCTAAGTGGGCTTATACTGCACTATATGAAAAGAAGAGAGGAACTCGTATCTCTAACTCAAGATACAATGCTTATGGCTATGGTGATGGCGGTGCAGGTCCTAGTTATGATTTAATAGAAATCGGAAGAATTACAGAGGACATAGAAGGTGTTCCAAGAGTTAAGTACTCTTCTATTTCTTCTTATATGGATAGAGTTAGAGAGGAAGCATTTGAAATTCCTCAATATAGAGGTGAACTCTATTTAGAGCTCCATAGAGGTACATTAACAAGTCAAAGTGAAATTAAAAAAGGAAATCGTAGAGCAGAGGAGGCTCTCCATGCTCTTGATGCGATTATTGCTACAGACTTTGTTAATGCAAAACATCATGATGTTGATATGGAAGGTCTTTGGAAAAGATTATTGATTAATCAATTCCATGATATTTTACCTGGAACATGTATCGATGAAGTAAATATCAAAGCTGTAAAAGATTTAAAAGATCTAAAAATTGATGTTGAAAAAGAGATAAATAAAGCTTTAATTTCAGATGGCTCTTTATGTATTTATAACCCATCTCCATTTAAAGCTAAAGATTGTATTGTTGATGGCAAAATAGAAGGTTTTGAATCTATTACTACAATAGATGGAATAAAAACTTATATTCCTAATATCAATATTGATTCATATTCTTCTAAAGCTATTTCAGCTATTGAAAATAATTGTTGTGGAAAAATAAGTGTAGATGGCCTATGTGTTGAAACTCTAACTTTAAAGTTGCGTTTTTCATCCTTAGGTTACATCGAAAGTTTATTTGATAAAGAGGAACAAAGAGAGGTTGCTAGGTCTTTAGGACTCGATAGAGTCTTTTTAAATGAGGATGTTCCACAAGCTTGGGATAACTGGGATGTTGATAAAGATTTAATCGAGAACCTAAAACCTTTTATTGGAGATGTAACAATTGCTCTTAAGGAAACTACAAGATCAACAGTTACCTTTGAGACTATTATGAAACTCTCTAATAAGAGCACTTTAACAAAGTTAACAAGAATATATAGCGATAAAAAGCAAATTGATTTCGAAGTATTACTTGACTGGCATGAAAAGCATAAGCTATTAAAGGCTGGTTTTGATTTTGATATCAATGCAACAGGTCTTAGAAGTGAAATTCAATTTGGTTCTATTGTAAGACCAGTTTGGAAGACAAATACCTTTGAAGAAGCTAAATTTGAAGTTTCTAATCAGAAGTGGAGTGACTATAGTGAACCAGGCTATGGTGCAGCTATTTTAAATGATTCAAAATATGGTATTAACGCGCTTGGAAACTTAGTTTCTCTTACTCTTCAAAAGAGTGGAACTCATCCAGATCCAATGGCAGATGAAGGCATTCATTCCTTTAAATACTCTTTGCTCCTTCACTCAGGTTTCTCAACAGAGAGTGTAATTAGTAAGGCATATAACTTTAACACAAGCTTAAGAGTATATAATGGATGTGAGAAGGTAGCTCCTGTAAAGGTTAGTTCATCACATGTTGTTATTGAGAGCTTAAAGGTTTCAGAGGATAATGATTCATTAATTGTACGCTTGTATGAGTGTGAAGGAACTGGTTGTAATTGTAGCTTAAAGCCAAGTTTTGATTGCACAGCTGAAGAGGTTAACTTCTTAGAAGAAAAGCAGAGTGATTGCAATCTTGATCGCTTACACTTTAAGGCATTTGAGATTAAGACAATACGCTTATACCCATTAGGACGATAAAATGAAGAATAAAAAAATATATTTTACATGTGCTCTCTTGATGATTTTACTTGGAACAAGTGATGCACTTAGAGGAATTTTCTCTCCGTTATTTTTAACAGAGTTTGGGCTATCAATGTCCCAAATAAGTATTATTGTATCAGCAAGCTATTTAGGTAACTTAGTTTGTTTACTATTTGGTGGGGTTATCCTAGATAAGGTTGGTAGTAAAAAAGCAATGGTAGGCTTTGTCATTTTATTAATGGCATCTGAGCTTTTGCTACTTTTAGGTGCAAAATATGCATTTTTATTATTAGGTTTCTTCTTCTCTTTAGGTCTATCAACACTTTTAAATACTACTATGATTTTCCTCTCAAGAGAGTTTAGTTTAAAAAATCCATTATTTTACTTAAATATACTCTTCTTCTTACAAGGAATTGGAACTTCATTAAGCCAACTAGTATTAACAAAATTCTCATCTTCAATAGCAGTATGGAATGGAGTTATTATCTCTCTTGCCGTTTTATTAATACCTATTGCTTTTATTCTATTTACCTCAAAGTTTTCAGATGAAAAGAAAGCTGATAGCAACCTTAATGAAATTAAAAAGGGAAGAGTAAATAAATTAGCAATAGCACTATTAGCTTTAGCTTTAGCTTTTTACTTAATTGCAGAGCATGGAGTAACTAACTACATAGTATTGTATGGAACACAGCATTTAGCCCTTGATGCAGGTAAAGTAGGTGTAATGCTATCACTATTTTCCTTTGGTATTTTAAGTGGTAGATTAATTTTAGCTACCGTTAGTGATAAAATCGGTGGGGCAAAGATGGTATTTATCTGCTTATTAAGTGCCTCAATTGGATATTCAATTGTCTTTGCTTTTAACTCACTACCTTTACTATTCTTATGTGGCTTTGCAGTTTCAATTGTATACCCAACACTAACAGACCTTTCAAAGAGCTTTGTGCCTAGCTATATGAGTGCAAGAGCTACTACAATTGTAGTCTCTCTTGCCTCAATTTTAGATATTGGATTTAACTTTGTGTTTGGCTCTGTAATAGAAGCAATTGGCTATTCAAAGTCAATGGCAATTCTTCCATTAGCACTTTTTATCTCAACAGCAATTATGTTGTCGCTTCTGTTTGTTGGACAGAGAAAGTCTTCCTGATAAAAGCTAAATCATCTTTTAGAGAATCAATAGGGAGTTCTTCTCGGATCAAAGGAATGTTTACAGTCAATACTCTAGCAATATGAGGATAGATTTTAGCCATTACGCCAGTTCCAAGAGGAACTCTTTCTCCTTCAATAATATCTTTAACATGCATTGCCATAAACTTCTTTTCAAAAAGACCTATTACCTCTTCAAAGAAGCTAAATGTATTATTTGATAAATCATCCTTTAATAGATTAACTGGATCAAAAATAAGCCTTAAATACTCATCATTATTTAATCTTTCAAGAAGCCTTGAAACCATCTCTGGAGTATTAATTGTGTGCCTAATTACTGGCTCAATTGCGATAGGTACATCATACTTTCTTGCAATAGGTAAGAGGTGTTCTAGAGCTTCAACAACTCTTTCAAATTGTATCTCTCTATTTTCATCACTGCAGTCACTAGTTTCTGTAGCAACACACTTAGCTCCAAGCTCTTTAGCAATTCGAAGCGCTACCTCAAATTCAGCAATTTGGTTATTCCACTTACTATCATTTAAGGAAGCTATATCGATATAGCAACCAAGAACTGAGATATCTAACCCTTGGTCTTTGATATCTTCAATATCATCGTAAGTTACCTCTAAATAAGAACGCATGTAAGGAAAACTTTTGTGGATTGCAAGCTGAATAGTTTCTGCGTTGTACTCTTGTAGTTTTGCTTTTAAATTCATTGGAATTGTTGACCCAAAGTCATGGGCTCTAACACCAACCTTCATAGACCCTCCATTTTTTGTTTTTTGTAGACCTTTAATATATAAGCGAGGAGGAAATTCTGCAGGAGCAACCTCTTCCTTCTCTGGATTTATCATACCCATTATTAAATTTTTTTTCACAGTATGGCTCTTTCTATAATCACTTGGGCTAATACCACAAAACTTATGGAAAACTCTATTAAATTGGCTTGTACTCGTAAAACCACATTTTTCAATTATTTCAGAAACAGTATCATCAGAATAAGCAAGCATTTGAAGTGCATTTCGTATTCTTACAGTTTGTACATAGTTAACAAAATTAATACCTGTAATATCCTTAAAGATATGGGATAGATAAAATGGACTAATTGCATGGGTTTCTGCAACAGATTCTAGTGATACATCCTCACTATAATGATGATTTATATAGTCCATTACATAGTAAATCTTTTGTGAATTAGATTCTATTACCTTATTTTGGTCATAACAGTTTTGATTAATATTTTTATAAATTAACCACAAAAACTCGATAAATGCTGCATAATATGCAACCTGCCAGCGATCTTGTTTTTGTTTTCCAATTTGGAAGATTTCATTTATTTTACTTACAATTTCAGTTCGAATATTAACAGGAAATCTTATTATTGGTTGCTTTAAAGAAAAGATTCCTAGAATTTTATTTAAATCATGCTCTAATCCTGGAATGCCAGCACCAAGATTAAAGTTAATAATTATTCGTTTTTGAGGTAAATTGACCTTAGGATATACACTTTTATGGAGTAATCCTGGTTTAAGAAAAACCATATCATAAGCAATTAATTGATTAAATTCCCCATCAACTAGATGAGCTGTTGAGTCCTCTAATGGGATAAATATTTCATAAAAGTTATGAAAGTGTTGTATGTTCATATTTACTGGATATGAACGTATATCATAATCAAAATAAATAAATAGAGGATCTATATCTCTATTGAACTTAATTTTGAAACCTGGTTTGAAAAATAGAGAATTACTAGCACTATCCATACTATAGTGGTATATGGTTTTAGCAATAAATGCAACATTTTTCTTTATTTTTAGCAATAAAAAAGATGACAAAAATTATTTTTTATTGTTCTGATATCTGGTGATAAACGCTAAATAATCTAAACTAATTAGATTCTTTTATAAAACAAATTCTTAAAATGTGTAAATAAAATTTCGTAGGCTAAAACTAGTGTTGTTTACTATAATTTTTTCGCAAAAAATGCAATACAAAGAGTTATTGTTAGCAAGAATAAAGATGAATTTTTCACTAGTGGATATATACTGAGTTCGACTGGAGGTAATGATGAATTATCAGAAATTCTCACTTGATCATGGTTATATAACAAGATGGCTTGTTTCTGAGGTTAGAAAGCAGGAAGTACATTCCGCTCCTGTTACAATTGACCAAGAACAAAATGTTTGGATTGGTTCTGTTGCAGCTGCTGAACATGTTAATCCAATTAGAACAGCATTTTTAGAAGATATTAAGAAAAATGGAATAGCTGATCCAGATTTTGAAGATTTCCAACCAGGTGGAAAGGTAAAGCTTCTCGGTACAACTTTAGGTTTATCTTATAGAGTACCTTTTGGTGATCCTGTTATCGGAAACTCATTTTTCTATTCAACACCACTTTGGATAGCTCTTACTGCTGGAACAATTATTTCTTCACCTGACGATAGATGTGTAAAGGTTTTATGTTCTGTTAAAGGTGGTATGTCTCTATATGTAAATGGCAAAGAGCAGATTTCATTCCGCCCATATGAGAGAAATAATCAAGTTGATAAAGTATTTACTCTTAACCTCAAAAAAGGTGAAAACATTCTTCATGCAGTAATTGATGAATTTGCAGAAAGAGATACTGAATGTACTATTGCATTAAGAATTGTAGAAGGTGAAGAGGGCTTAACTCAAATCCTTCCAATGGGTGATAGAGATACTGCTTTAATTGATAAAGTTGAGGAAGCAATTAGAACTCTTAGCTTCGAGAAAAATAATTTTACTGAAGGTGATGTAAAAATCTATTGTGCTAATCCTTATACAGATAAGCCTTTTAAAGTTCATTTAAAGGGAGCAACTGAAGAAAATACTTTCTTACAGCTCTACCACGAATGTGATGCAGTTTTTGAAGCAGGAAAGAATGAAGCAAATCTTGGACCTGTAGAATCATTCCCTGTTGGTTTTTTAAGATTTAATGTAACAGTTGAAGTTGAAAACTTAGTAATTCACACAATTAGAACATTTGAAAACTTCCCTTATTCTTTCTGTGATAAAGCTGCAAATAGTGTTAAGGAGAGAAAAAACCAAGCTTGGGAGTATCTTGCAAAGTATGGTGAGCAAAACGCAAATAGAGCAATGGCTCTCTTATTCACTAGAGGAGACAAAAAAGAAATCGATACTATCCTTCGTAGACAAATTGATTTTATCAATAAGAGAAGTGACTGTTCAGACTTCTATCTCTCATATTTCCCATTCATGATTAGAAACTTCTCAGACTCTGGATTAATCAGTGAAGAAGTACTTCAAATGATGAAGGATTGTATTATCAACTTCCGTTACTGGCACGATGAACCAGGTGATGATGCAATGTGGTTCTATAGTGAAAACCATGCATTAATGTTCCATGTTTGTCAGTTAATTGCTGGTGAGTTATATCCTAATGCAATTTTTACAAATAGTGGTATGACAGGTATCCAGATGCAGGAAAAAGCTCTTGGAATGCTTAAGCCTTGGTTCGAGACATTCTTCAAGTGTGGTTTCACAGAGTGGAATAGCCCTCCATATCTTCCAATTGATGCACTTGGCTTTGCATCTTTATATGCACAGACTCAAAATGAAGAGATGAAGGAGAATGCTAGAAAAGCACTTGATTACATCTTTAAGCTCTTAGCAATTACTTCATTTGATGGTGTATTTAGTACAACAAGTGGAAGAACATATCTTAAGGAATTATTTGGTAACCACAGTAACTGTCCTTCATTTATCAACTGGATCGGTTATGGAATTGGTAACCAGAGCCATGCAGGTAAGGGTGTTGTACCATTCTGTTTTAGTGATTACGAACCAAAAGAAGAAAACCTTGCACTTCATAAAGTAGAAGAGGGTAAAGCACTTTCTTGGAAGAGTACTCATGGCTACAATGGTTATGCTGATATTACAGTTTATAAGACTTCTTCATACCTCCTTTCTGCTGCAAATGATTTTGAAGCAGGTAGAAGAGGCTTCCAAGAGGATGTTGTCCATGCGGTATTTAGTGCTGATGAGCATGTATTTATTAACCATCCTGGTGAATTTGCTCTCTTTGGACATGCAAGACCATCATACTGGGCTGGAAGTGGTACTTTACCAAGAGTAAATCAATACAAAGGTTTTTGCTCAACATTTTATAAGCTTGATGAAAAACATCCTGTTGATTTCACTCATGCTTACTTCCCTGTTAAGGAGTTTAAGAAAGTATTAGCTAGAGGAAATTGGTATTTCGCTGAGTCAAAGAAGGGTGGTTTAATTGCTATCTATTCTTCAAACGGCATGACATTAACAACTGATGGTCCTAATAGCGATAGAGAACTCTTAAGTAACGGTAGATCATGCTTATGGCTCATGAGATGTTCTTCTCTTTATAAGGAAGGTTCATTAGAAGCATTTGCTGATAAGATTTCAAAGCTTGAAGTAGCTATAAATGATGATGAATGGACCTTTAATGATCCTGAGTATGGCGTTCTTACTGGTGGATTTAAGAAAACATTATCTGTTAATGGGGTCGCTGAAGTTTATAAAGGTTATGACCCTGTAGGTGAATGCACATTCATTTGTGAATGATTAATATAGATTATTAAATTAAAGCTGGTACCTTTGTTTGGGTATCAGCTTTTTATATCAATTACATTGAAAGACTCTTTTGATTTAACTCATCAATCATATTAAGTAGCATGCCTTTAAGCCTTACCTCTTGTAGCTGGCTAATTTCTCCAAGGTTATCTTTAATATATGTAATAATATATGAAAAGAAGGATGAAATGTGACCTTCATCACAAGGAAATTGAAGAGAAGAGAAAATATTATCAATATCACGGCTCTGACAAAAACCTTTGTTAGGAAGTGTTATTATCAATTTACCTAATGAAATATTACTCTGCTCCATCTTAGCTACAGCTGCAAGACTTACAGATGTATTTGATTCACTTAAAGGAGATCCTACACAATTAAAATATTGATAATCAAATTGTTGAATAGGAATTCTTATTCTTGATACTAGAGCATTTGGGGGTAGAGCAAGAGAACCATTTTTATCGTAGATTCTTGATATAGAAAACCACTTTGAGTGCATTCTCTTTTTTAGGTATCTTACCTCAACATTTGCATCAAGTAACATGAGTGTAGATGCAATAGGAGTTCTAAAAGAAGGTGTACAAAGACAGCCTCCGATAGTAATTCGGTTTCTAATTAACTTAGTTGCAGTACTATCTAGAGTGTTAATTAAAATCTTAGGAAGAAGTAGTGCTCCAACTGATTGAATTTTACTAAGAGATACCATACTTCCAAACTCAGCAAATCTATCATTGCGTTGGAAATGCTTTAACTCTTCTATTTTTTGAAGGGAGATAATTTCTACATTTGCAGAAGCAGAAGGATAGAAATTAGGTTGGCTCATTATATATGTACCACCCGCCCAAAGGAAAGTAATATTGTCTTTGTAGCTAATAATTGTATTTGTATATTCTGCAAGATTTTGTGGCTCATGGACATTTGGACTTCTAAGCTCTGCGTACATTTCTCTTTCTCCTGATCACAAGTGCTGCATTTACTATTGCAAGAAAACCTGTTGGGTCTATGCAGTGGCATTTTATTAATGAACTTTCTTGTAATACCTCTTGGGTATTGATCGGAAAGTCATTATTTTCATAACGTCTTAAGATATCCTCTATTAGTAGTGTTTGAGATGCATAACAATTTTTACAAGGTGAAATACCTGTATTAAAGTATGCTCTTTCAATATCACGGTAGTCACGAGATTTTGAGAAGGAATCGAATGTAATAATACTACTATCTTTGAGTGCGAATGCTGGAATTAAGCATGAAAGTACTGCTTTACCATTAAAGAGTACCATACACTTTCCACAATGTTTTCCATTACAGTGGGTTTTTACAGAGGAGATATCTACACTTTCCATTAATATTAATGAAAGAGGTTTAGTTGAGTTCACTGTAAGTGATAAATCTTTGCCATCAACATTGAATTCAATTCTCATCTTTATTTCCTCGTTATAGCATTTTGAATCATTACTGCAGAAATAGGTAATGTTACATTTTTAAGTCTAGGAACACACTGTAATACAGAAGAACTAAATGCAGCTTTAACACAGCCAACAATAGCAGCTGAAATACTTGCAATATTATATGTGTTATCACTTTCAAAGCTAATATTTATTTTAAAAGGTTTATTTGGATCTATTGATAATACTGCCCCAGATGTTCTTAAAGCTTCTAAAGCTGCATTATTAATTCTAGACCTTACTTCTTTTTGGTCATATATAGTTGCAAGACGGGCGTTAATCCAAACCTCTTGGACTACAGGCAAAAATGAAATGTTATCAACTTTAGTTTCAACAATAACAGATACAGTTCCACTTGTTTCAAATTCACATGGGTTTAACTTATCATCGATATCAACATTTACCGATGTTGGAAGTTGTGCCTTTTTAGCTTTCATTGATAACTTTCTTAAGGCAGGAATTATTTGTTTTGTAAGTTGACCTAATGATCTTGATAACACATCTGGCCCACTATCTGTTGCAGCAGTATTGTAGTCATAAATTCTTACATCACTATCTCTAAACATCGTCTCATCATTAATGAGCTGCTTAATAATATCACTAATATTTCCCTTTATAGGAAGAGATGTGTATAGTTCAACTCTGTCGCCTGGACAATAAACTAGTTGTGCCTTATAGTCTGTCTTTTTTGCAAAGGTTGTTGAAAAGCCAGAAATACCAAAGCCGCCTGCAATACCTATTCCTCTTGTAAATGGAATTAGAGCCATAGAACCTCGCTGGCTTTCATAGGAAGACCACTTTCTAGAGAAGTTGCTATCAAGAGCAATTTTCTCGGAAAGCTTAATTTGAGGTGCTAAATCTAGAGATGGAAGATAGTCAGTGAATTTTCTTTTATTAGTAGCAAATTGTCTTTTCCAAATTATAGGTGAAATACCTAAAGAAGAAGTAATGTGGTACATCTGTAGTTCAGATGAGGCAAGTGCATCACTAAAGCCCATATTACCGTAAAATAAAGCAGGAGGATTATTACTACTAATTGTTCTTACTGTAGCCCTAAAGTAACTTAATGGATAAGATGGGATTAACCCAGTTAGAGCTTGACGTCTAAATTCACTAGAGGTAAATAAGAAAGCTCCTTCATCTGCTAGGTATACAACCTCTTCTCCAACAGGTTTTCCCTCTTCTGTAAGGTATGTAGTGTGTGTAATTGACACAGTAGGAGATGCTGAATATATATTTGTTCTTATTTCAACATTTGCTTTAAGTTTTAGAGCTGCGTTAGCTACAATACATGCTAATAGGGTTGGCATAATTAAGAACTCATCTTGGTCAGCTGCATAAGGAAGTGGGTGGATAATTACATTTCTGCTATTACAGCTAATAGAAGAAATAACATTGTCTTTTACCGATTGTGGCCATTGAGTAGGAACGCTTATGTGTAAATTATCATTTTCAAACCAAGCTGATACCTTTACTAAGGTATCATTTTGAGTTAGGCAATAATCATTTCTGTATGTTGATTCAACTTTCTTAAGTGATGAAATATCTGTTTCATATTTATCACCCCAAAGTAGAGTTTCATCATCTTCTTTTGCACTATCAAAAAGGGTTGCTTCATTACCTAATTCTTCATACTCAATTGTTGTTTCTCTAGCAGCTAGTGATACAGCTTCATAGTCGGGCCCAAATATAGCAAGTATTGGTTGACCTTTGAAGGCAACTTCACCCTTTGCAAAGATAGGCATAGTTCCAGAAAATAAAGAAAATAAATTCTCACCAAATAAATCGCCTGCACTGATTGTAGTAAATCGCTTATCTAGTGAAGGAAGCTCTATCTTGCTAATTCTAGCTCTATCAACAGAGCTTACAATTAGAGTCCCAAAAAAAATACTAACGATGTTTTGACTGTTCTTAACTCGTTCTGCCATAAGATTAGAATACCACAAAACTTGATTCTTAAAAAGGAAGAGAGTAATTATGCTTTATTGTTGAGCAATTCTTTTTTTTGTAGAATAAAGCCATGGATATTAAAGCAAGAATGCAAGAGCTGACAAATGAGCTATTAAGATATCAAGAAGCTTATTATGTCGAAGGTAAAAGTTTAGTTAGCGATCTTGAATATGATGGTTTATTTGATGAGCTATCAAAGCTTGAAAAAGAGCATCCTGAATATGCCTCTTCTTCAAGCCCAACTCAAAGAGTTGGATCAGATTTAACCTCTGATTTCCCTGAGGTTAAACATACAATCCCGGTCCTTTCTTTAGATAAAGCTTACTCAGTTGAAGAAGTATTATCATTTATGGGTAAGTGTGAAGAAAAGGGTAAGGAAAAGCTATCTTTTGTCGAAGAAGAAAAGATTGATGGTATTTCAATGGTTCTATACTATGAGGATGGTATTTTAGTTAGAGGCGTTACTAGAGGAAATGGTTCTGTAGGCAACGATGTAACTGCAAATATTAAGACAATTAATCAAATACCATTAAGATTAAAAGAAAAAGTTAATTTAGTTGTTCGAGGCGAGGTTTATCTTGCTAAAGCAGATTTTCTAAAGTTTAAGGATCTTGATGGTGCTGCTAATCCAAGAAATTTAGCAGCTGGAAGTGTAAGAAGACAAAAGAGTAGTGAAACAGCGCAAATACCTCTTCAAATATTCATCTATGAAGGCTTTTGGGAGGATGAAAGTAAAACCCCTCAAGATCATATTTCTATTCTAGCTAAGTTAAAGGAATTAGGATTTAGAATTAATCCTCATCTTGCACTTTTTTCTTCATCCAAAGAGAAAAGTGAGAATATGCTTAAGACAGCAGGATTAGAAGGAAAAGCATATTCTTTTGATTCTTTAGGCTCCTATATAAAAGATGTAACACAAAAACGCCAAGACCTTGAATATGAAATCGATGGAATGGTAACAAAAATAAATGAGCTTGATGTTAGAAAGGAATTAGGATACACCCAGCACCATCCAAGGTGGGCAATTGCATATAAATTTGAATCTCCTCAAGCTGAAACAATAATTAATGGTATCACAATGCAAGTAGGTAGAACTGGAAGAATTACACCTGTTGCAGAGCTTAATCCTGTTGCTTTGGGTGGTTCAACTGTAAAAAGAGCTACACTACATAACCAAGAATATATTGATGAATTAGAGATAGCTATAGGTGATAAAGTTTCCGTTGTTAAAAGAGGTGATGTAATTCCAGCCGTTGAAGAAGTACTTGAGAAAAATGAGGAAGGTAACACTACCTTCAAAATTCCTCATATTTGTCCATGCTGTAATACTCCTTTAGAAGAAAAGGGTGCTCATCTATTTTGCCCAAACCCAGAGTGTCCTGACCAGGTTCTAGGTCGAATAGCGTTCTTTGCATCTCGTGAATGTATGGATATGGAATCTTTTGGACCTAAGTCTGTTGAAGTATTAATAAAGCATGGATTTATAAAAGATATCCCTGATTTATATACCTTTAACTATGACAAAATATTAGATGAAAATATTAAAGGTTTAGGAGAAAAGACTGTTAACCAATTTAAGGTTGCTGTAAAAGAAAGTAAAAAGAAACCTTTTAGAGTTGTATTAACTTCTTTAGGGCTCCCTGAGGTTGGTAAGAAGGGTGCTGAAATATTAATTAAAGGTGGTTTTGACTCAATTGATAAGCTAATTCAAGCTAGTTTAAATAAGGATATTGAGGCATTCACTAAAATTCCACAAATTGGAGAACAGACAGCTACATTAATCATTAATGCATTAAATGACAAAGTTTTACTTGAGCGTATTGAAAAATTAAAGTCAGCTGGGCTACAATTCGAGGAAAATCATGAAGAGAATTCACTTGAACAGATTTTTGCTGGTCAAGTTTGGTGTGTAACAGGTTCTTTTGAACACTACAATCCAAGATCTTTAGCGCTTGCTGAGATAGAGAAAAGAGGTGGTAGAACTACTTCTTCTGTAACTAGCAAAACTACTCATCTGCTTCTTGGTAAAGGAGGGGGCAGCAAGAGAGCTACCGCTGAAAGTCTTGGAGTAAAATTAGTGGACGAAGGTGAGTTCTTAAAAATGATTGGCGAAGGCGAGGTGAAAACAGAAAGTGCACCAGAAGATGGTCAACTTTCACTCTTTTAGTAACCGGAGGTGTTTTGATGAACGAATTAGCAAAACAATTAAATGACACATTGTCATCATGCGTAGTTTCAGCATTTTTGTCTGAAAAGGGAAAAAAGCTATATTTCCCAAAGGGAATTGTAGCACAGTCACAGGAAGCTGGTGAAAAAGCAAAGCAATATAATGCGACTGTTGGCCTTGCTAAGAGCAATGGAATTCCAATGCACCTTTCGGATATTCAAAATTTCTTTAAAGAAAATACCTTAAAGCCAGCTGAAATTTTTAGTTATGCACCAGGTGGTGGTAATAAAGAGTTAAGAGCGATTTGGAAACAGGAGATGATTAAAAAGAATCCTTCTCTTACTGGAAAACTTTTCTCAGATCCACTTGTTACTTCAGGATTAACTCATACTATTAGCATGGTTGCTACAATGTTCTTTGATGAAGGTGATGAACTCATCCTTCCAGATCTTTATTGGGATAACTATGAATTAATCTTTAAAGATTGTACTGGCTGTACAATAAAAGAGTTTAAATTCTTCAAAGATGGGGGATTAAACATTGAAGGACTAAAGAGTGCACTCCTTTCTTCAAAGGGGAATTGTGCTCGTGTTTTATTAAACTTCCCAAATAACCCAACAGGATATACACCTTCTGAAAAAGAGATGGAAAGTCTTGCAAATACATTTAAAGAGGTTGCAGAAACAGGAAAAAAGATTCTTGTAATTTCTGATGATGCATATTTTGGACTTTTCTTTGAGCCTGATACAGCTAAGGAATCATTATTTGCTAAATTAGTTGATTTACATGAAAATATTTTTGCAATTAAAGGTGATGCAGCTACTAAAGAAGAAATGGTTTGGGGCTTCAGAGTTGGCTTTATCACATATGGTGGTAAGAGCTTAAAGGCAGAACACTTAGATGCTCTTAGTAAGAAAACTCTTGGTGCAATTAGATCTTCTGTATCAAACTGTGATATG
>NZ_JAXEGN010000219.1:0-4205 GCF_034103065.1 Bullifex sp.
TAAATATGGGCTTATTCCAGTACCAAAGCTCCATGAAAAGTTAAATGAACTAGTTAGCTTGTTTAGTTCAGCTCCTTCACTTCCTCTTGTGATCCAAGCTTCCATTTGTGGCCATAGCATACTCATTGTAAAACCATAGAAGACTAAAAATAGAAAAACTAAAGGGATAGAATAAGTAAAAGAAATAGCAATAACTGAAAGAGCCATTCCAATTACTGATAAGCTAACCATTATTCTTGGAGCAAAATTTTGATAGATTTTTGAACATAGTAAGCAAGATACTAAGTACACACTAGTGTATGTGCTTGCTGCATATGCTATAGTCCCTGCAGAGGCATTTAGTGTGTATCTTAAATAATATACAAGTGCAAGGTTTACCATTGAAATTGCACATTGACCTAAAAAGGAAGCTATATTTAGCCCCCAAAATTGTATTTTTTTACTTCGTTGATTCATAATTTTTAGATGATATTACACTAGTGGCACAATAAACAATAATAGAAAGCTTGAATTTTTATTAACCAAAGTCGATAATTACTATATGAGAGTTTTGTTAGCAGTTGATAAATACTACCCTGCAATTAATGGGGTTATTACATCAGTAAAAAATCTTAAGGAAGCCCTAGAAAGGAAAGGGCATGTGGTAAAGGTATTAACGCTCTCAGAATCTGCATCAACTCATATAAAAGACAATGTAATATACATCGGTTCAATGAGTGTTGATAAAATATATCCAGATATCCGTATCAAGCATCCTGTTATGAGAAAGTATATTCAAGAGCTAATTGAGTGGAAGCCTGATGTTATTCACACTAATACAGAGTTCTCAACCTACAAGCTTGCTAAGGACATCTCAAGAAAGACTGGTGCCCCTATGGTGCACACCTACCATACAGATTATGAAGATTACGTACACTATATAGCACTAAGTAAAAAGGTAGGTAAACCAATTGTTAAAGCATACATTAAGCATGTTACATCTTATATGCAGGAGATAATTGCACCTACTCAAAAGACAAAACTCCAACTTGAAGGCTATAACATTAGAAATAAAATAACTGTTATTCCAACAGGACTTGATTTATCAAAATACAATAAAGAGTATACAGCTGAAGATATTGAAAAGCTTAGAACTAAGCATAATCTAAAAAAGGATGTTGCCACACTTATTTTTGTCGGAAGGCTTGGTAAGGAAAAGAATCTTCTTGAAATAATTAATTATCTTTCAGACTATCGTTTGTATGATTATCAATTCTTAATCATTGGAGATGGTCCAGATAGAAAAACAATAGAACAGCAAATTGCTACCACAGGATTATCAAATAAGACTGTCTTTACAGGAATGGTAAGTCAAGATGATATAGCACTCTACTATCGCCTTGGCTCCCTATTTGTTTCTGCGAGCCAAAGTGAAACTCAAGGATTAACCTATATTGAAGCACTTACAAGTGGTCTTCCTCTTCTTTGTAAAAAAGATGACTGCTTAGATAATGTATTAATTGAGGGTGAAACAGGATGGTCATTTAACAATGAAAAAGAATTTAAGGACCACCTTACATTCTTCCTAACAAACCCTGATAAAGCAAAAGAAATGAGTAAAAAAGCTCGTGAATTTGCTATTTCATCTTTTAGCTCTGATAGTTTTGCCGATAAGGTATTATCCATTTATCAAGAAGCAATTAATAATAACTACCCTAAAAAAAGAGGCATGATAAAAACTGTTTACCATGCCCTACTCGATCGTCTTCCATTAGTCTAATGGAACAACCTCTTCAATGTAGTCGATAGAATCGAGGAGTAAATCAAAAAGGAAAGGAAGAATGTATTCTTCTTTTTCCTCTACACTTAATGGTCCATACTCCTCTTTTTGACCACTAGAGTACATTACTACCTCTCCAGAAGAATAAAGACCTCTAGTATTATTCTCCTTCTGAAGCTCTCTTAAGCTAACTCCAAGCATTTGACTTAAAGCTCTTAAATTCTGCTTTTCCACTGAAACAGCAATCTTTGCTTTATCATTAAAAAAAGCAACCAAGGAATGAGCAATAAATACATAATCCTCTCCTGAGGCTGTTTTTACATTTTTGTAATAATTAATTTTTATATCAGCACATTTAAAACGCTTTACAGGATTTTGACTAACATCAGGAACTGATGAAAAATCCTTTCTTGTTAGCTCAGGTATTTTGTGAATGTCTATAATCATTATATTCTCTCCAGAAGATTATCTAATGTTAGATTATTAAATGAATCAAGTCCTTTTTTCAAAAATTGCTCACTAACTGCTTCACCAATTGTTTCAATACTCTCTTCATCAAAGGCATATAGTGACTTAACGATGTCCTTAACCAAAATTTGATCAAGAGGTTTTGCAGGAACATAGCAAATCATACCTTTTTTTGTGCTATTTGTTTCCAATAAAAAACCATCAGAAACAAAGCAAGAAGTAATACTATTAAGTTCCATTTGGTTTATCAAAAGCTTTCTAATAAGCTGCTTTTGGCTTACTTGTCCTTCTCCATTTCTATATGATGAAGCAACTATCATTATTAAATTAATGCCATCTTGAATTCGCTTAGCAGGGTCTTCTCCAATTCCCTTTACCTCTGATTTATCAGGTCTAAACTGATAAACATAGGTAAATTCAGCTGCAATCAAAACAGCGTACCAACAAAGATAAAGATACAAAAGTAAGAAAAATACAGTTGAAAGCGAACCATAAAGTACTGAAGTATTTACTGATAGTGTTACTACATACTTAAAAGCAGCTGTAATAATAAAGAGCATTACTGCTCCAATTAAAGAGCCTAAGAGTGCTGATTTAAATCTTACTTTTAAATTAGGCACATAATAGAATATCGAAAATAAAAATAATACTACTCCAAAATATGAAAAAATGTTTGATATAAACAATTTAAAACTACTAGGAGTATTTGAGTTATCGACATAGGAAGAAATGTAATTAGTTGCTTTTGTGTTTAAGGCTAATACAACTGATAAAAAAATTACAGCTAGAATTAGGAATGTAAAAAAGGTTGTAAACCTCTTTAATGTTCCACTTCTAGGAGTTGCCCTAAATAGTCTATTAATAACCATGTAAATTTTATTTACAAGTAATATTGTAGTAAAAATAAAAGAAACAAAACCTAAAGCACCAAGTCCCATTCCATTTGTTGTTAATTTTGAGAGTGCTTCAATAATTTGCTTGCTCATAGCAGCCCCCATTGCTTGATACAATAGTTCAACTAAGATATCAATTAGGGGCTGTAATACACCAAATAGCTGGACTACAGCAAAAATAAATGTAAAACAAGGTACAAATGCAACAAGGGTTGAATAAACTAAACCAGAAGCAAGGATATCTACATTATCGTTAAATAAGATTTCGCAGGAACGAACTAGCAAATACCAAACATCTTGAACCCACGAAATAAATCTATCCTTTAGATTAATCTTTGCTTCTTCATTATCCATTGATTAAATTAACCTTCTCCATTAACCAAGAACCTATAAAATTATAGGTATCCTGTTTATCTGTCTCATTCAAAATTTCGTGTCTTCCACCCTCAACGAGCTTAAGGGTAACATCCTTTATCCCAGCTTTTTTATAGTTCTGGGCAAACTTCTTAACACCCTTACCATAGCCACCAACAGGGTCAGCATCACCTGAAATAATTAAAATTGGAAGAGATGCTGGAATCTTTTTCATTAAATTAACATCGTTAGCCATCTCAACGCCATCAATTAAATCAGAGTAGAACATAGAAGAACAAATAAAACCACAAAGTGGATCGTTAATATATTTATCTACTTCTTTTTCATCACGGCTTAACCAATCAAAAGGGGTACGTGGATTTTTTATTTTTGAATTAAAGGAACCAAAGCTAAGTTTATCAAGCTTGCTATTAGGAAGTCGTGAGCCATATTTTTTGGCCATGCTTAAAGCAATAGACTTTCCAACCTTTCCTACAATTCCTTTTGATGCTCCTGAGCCCATAATAATTAAGCCATCAAATTCAGATGGGTGCATAGTAATTACACTACGAGCCATGAAAGATCCCATGCTGTGGCCCATTAAATAGTGAGGAAGATCTTCAAATTCATTGAAGATTACACGGTCAAGTTCGAATGAATCCTTTGCTACAGTAAGCCAACCTTCACGATCTGCAAACCAACCTTTTTCATTCTCTTCCTTTGTAAACCCA
>NZ_JAXEGN010000220.1:0-6435 GCF_034103065.1 Bullifex sp.
TATATTTTATTCTTTTTGGTCCAAGTAAGCCAATATGTAACATTACACTAGAAGATCCAGGTCCTCCATTAAAAGCAAATATTACAGGTCTTTGTGCTTTATTTTCGACATCCTTTTTAAAATATGAAAATGAAAAAATAGATGCTATTGCATTTCCTTTTTCATCATAAAAAATATTATCTTCACTTATTGTATTATAGGCAATATTACTACCATTTATATTTATACTCCCCTCTGAGACAAATCTCATTGGAGTAAAATTCTCTTGATAAAACACTTTGATACCTCAATATAAAAAACTATATAATTTATTATATTATAAAGAGTACCCATATACAATATATTAAAATCATGCCCCCATAAATCAATTATGGAGGCCTTAATTAATTATCAACCAAGATATGGCTCATCTTTCATACAAAGATGCACAGCACCAAGCTTAAAAGTCATAGGAAGAGCAAGAATATTAGGATTTGGTCCTACAATCTTCTTCTTTGCATCCTCTAATGCTTCTTCAAATGTTGCTCTAGTCTTAAGCCCCATACCTCTTGCAATACCTGGTTCTCTAGCACCAACAATATAAATTGCAGATGTATCACGTTCAGCAAGGTGACCACAGCTCATCATAGAAAAACCATGGAATGGGTGGAATGCATTTGCAAAACGATATTTACGAATGTATTCTTGGTTAGTTGCAAAGTATTCACCATATCTGTTCATATCTGGGAGAGTATTCATATAATCATGCTGGAATAAATCATATAACTCTCTTAAATATGGCCATCTTTCATCATGGAAATAACCATCACAAATTGAAGAACAAATAAATACACACTTATCAGACATTACTCTCTTGTGTCTAATAACTTGAGCAGATAAAGCCTGCATCATCTGAATTGGGTTTGTTCCCATTCCATTACCATAGTGGAAGTTAGTAGGCATACCAAATACAATTACATCATATTTCTTTTCAGCCCATGGAACGAAGGTTCTCTTATCAGCACTCTTCCAGCTAATTGGTTGCATCTCTTTTGCATAACCTGAGTTAATTTCAATTTGTCTAGAAAGAGTATCAAGGACAGCATCACAACAGAAGAATTTCTTACCCATCTTCTCTTCCATAAACATACCTTGACAGTCAAATTTTGATCTCATCTCAGAGTGAGTTGATACAGGTACGAAATCACTCTTATGCATAACCTGTGGAACGTGGTGAGCACTAATAGATCTCCAATGAGTAATACCAGTTGCACAGTGTTTATAACCACCAGAATAACCACCATAAGGGTTACCTTGTGTATGACCAATTAAAATAGCTACATCGGCATCAAAAACTGCCTTATTCATGATAACATGGTCACCATTTGGAGCATAACCAAGGTCTACAAGGTTATCATAATCTTCACTATCATGGCTTGTAATTTGTCCTGTAGGATAGAACTCATTAAAGAGTTTATCACCCAAAATTTGTTTCATTTCACCTACTGTAGCTCTTGGATGAAGACCATTAGATATTAAAAGTAAAATATCTTTTTTCTCAACGCCTACGCTATAAAGTTCATCAAGACAACATGTTATTGAAACCTTTCTATGACTTGTTGGTTGGCATCCACCTTTTACGATATCAGGAATAACAATTACTACCTTAGAGCCTTTATGTGCAAGCTCTGTTAAAGTTGGCATTCCAATAGGATGACGAATAGAATCCATTGTAATGTTATAAAGAGAATCCCAATCCTGAGGAAGACATGGTGGATCTGGATATGTTGTACCTGGGATAAACACATCTGTGTTATCAGGTAAATTTGCACTCATTAATCCCTGTCCATATTCAAAATCTAGTTTCATTATTTATTCTCCTTTCCATTCATATATAGCTCGACTATCCTAAGGTATTCATCAGGATAGAAACCAATTTCACCAGTAAAACGAGTAAGAGCAATTAAGCCTCCATCTATTTCATCTATAGAAGAAAGCATCTCGGCATTAGCTTCTTTAAGGCCTCCACCATAAACTACAGGTACATTACCAATTACACTCTTAATTAATTTAGCAACCTTAGTAATATACTCTTTACCCGCTGGAGTCTTACCAGGTCCAATAGACCAAACAGGCTCATATGCAATTACAACAGATGATAAATCAGCACCCTTCAAGCCAATCTCTAATTGTTCAGTAATTACTTTATCCCACTCATCTAACTCTGTATCTTTTTCACCAACACAGTATAAAACTTTAAGGCCTCTACTTTGTGCTGCTAATACTTCTTTATTTAGGATTGTATTAACTACTTTTCTATCTGTATTTCCACCAAGTGAAAGAATTTCATTCTTATCATTTCTCTCTTCACAGTGTCCAATTAAAGCGGCTGTACAACCTAGTGCAGCAGCTGCTGCTGCAGGTCTATTGGATGTAAAAGCACCAAAGTTACCACCAACTTTAACATCTTGTCTATAAACACTTTGGCAGCCAATTTCAATAACAGAGTCTTTAGCGGCAATAACAGCAGAAGGAATTTGAGCTTCAGGATAGAACTGCACGAACTCACACTTACCTTTATACTTTTCTAGTTCCTTTTCACATTTAGGAATAATAGTTGAAGCATAAGAAGAAATATCAGAGATTCTATTTACACCACCCATTTGGGAAGGAACATCAAATCTTTTAAAATTCACATAGATGTGTTGCATCAAATTCCCTCCTTCTTATAGAACTCAGCCATTTCATCAAGAGTCTTAACTTCTACTTTGTTAGCCTTGCCAACTTGACCAAATTCAACGATAAGAGTTCCTACAACTTCCATTACACCCTTTCTAATAAGATGAGTAACTTCGCGAATTGAATCATTAGGGATATTTCCATACATAACTGTATCCATAATAGGTGTTAAGAAAGCTCTAGGATCAAATACCTTTGGATTTTTCTCCATAAGATGCCAAATTTCATTAATGCTCTTATCTTCTCTTGCCTCTGGATGGTTAACAAAATACTCTCTTAAGTTTCTTGTAACAGCTAAGCGAATATCAGTATCTACATTGATTTTACCAATTCCACAATGAGAAACCTCTTTAAGTTGGTTTAATGCTATTCCATAAGCATTTTGGATATCACCACCAAGCGCATTAATCTCATCAACAATATATCTAGGAACTGTAGATGAACCATGAGAAACTAATACACCTTGGATGCCTTCATGTCTTAAACACTCTTTAATTGCAATTGCAATTTCTTTTCTTACAACTGCATCCTTACCTTTATTTGCACCATGCATAGTTCCATAGCTAATTGCTAGAGCATCTACTTTAGTTTCTTTAAAGAATTTAATTGCATGTAAAGGATTTGTATAAGTTGAACCAGCAGAGAATACATGGTCTTCAACACCTGCAAGTACACCTAATTCACCTTCAACAGTAACTCCTCGTTCGTGAGCATACTTTACAACTTCTCTTGTTAACTCAATGTTTTTATCAAGAGGAAGTGATGATCCATCAATCATTACAGAGGTATAACCACCATCGATAGCAGCCTTAACTGAATCAAAGTCTCTACCATGGTCAAGATGAAGTGCGATAGGGATAAATGAGTCTTTAGCCCTTGCTTTTACAGCTTCTGCGATATTTCTTGCACCAATGATTTTATCTTCAATTGTGGCATTCATAAAATCCTTTCTGCCACCCATGAAGCCATTTGCTAAATCAGCACCCTGCAAGATTGCTGGAGAGCGGAACATTTCATGTACATCAATTACTGCCTGAGCTTGACATACCGCATTAACATTGAACGCTCCCTGAGCGTAATCAAGTCTGTCTGTTGCATCCAAAATAGGACGAAGTGGGATTAAAGCCATTTTATCACTCCTTTGTGTATACTTTTCTGCCCTCTACATAAGTTTCAAGCAGATTCAAATCTTTATCTAAGACCACGAAATCAGCTGGATATCCAACCTTTATGGCCCCCCTATTTAAACCAAGCATTGTAGCTGCATTCTCAGAAAGCAATGGTGAAACATATGGTAAGTCACACTGGGTAAATTTAATTATGTTCCTCATTGCTCTATCCATTGTTAAAGTGCTTCCAGCCCTAACTCCATTTAATAGCTGAGCATCACCATTTTTAACAACTACATCATTAACACCAAGCTTATAATTACCATCTGGTAGACCTGCAGCCATGATTGAGTCTGTAATAGCAATTACCTTTTTATTTCCTTTTGTTTTTAATATAAGCCTTACTGTCGCAGGATGAAGGTGAAAACCATCAGCAATTACTTCTGTATAAACCTCATCTCTTTCTAAAACGGCACCTGAAATAGCTGGACGATGCATATGAAAGAGCTTCATCGCATTAAAGGTATGAGTAGAAGCAACTGCACCATTTTCAATTGCTTCAATTGCCGTTTCATATTCTGCAGCACTATGACCAATTGAAACCTTACATCTATCTTCACTCTTTATGTGCTTGATAAGATCTAAAGCACACTTTCCTTCTGGAGCAATAGTAATATAAAGAATGTTGTTACCTGAAATTTCTTGATAGTAATCGAATAGCTTTGGGTCTCCATCCAATATTAATTCAGGAGCCATAGCACCTTTATATTCCAAAGATAAGAAAGGTCCTTCAAGATGAATTCCCTCAAGTCTTGATCCATCAAGTCCTCTATTAATTGCTTCTTTTAAAATTTTTAAAATTCTCTCTGTTGTTTCCTTTGTATCTGTCATAACAGATGCTAAGAAGGAAGTAACACCTTTTGAGGCAAAGAATTTTGAGAGCTTATTAACATCCTCATAGCTTTCAATATGATTTACATCAATCATATCACCACCATGAGTATGGATATCAAAAAAGCCTGGAATTATTATTCTATCATCGATTTCATTAGTTTCATTAATAGAGCTGATTTTTCCATCCTCTATCTCGATAGCCCTAGAGACTAATGAAGAACCAATTAGAACCTTTGATGCAGAAATAGTCATTAGAAAGCCTCCTTTGAAGCCTCACTATTTGCAAGAATTAAAGCATCCTTATGGTTCTGAATTAATGTTACAGGAAAATGTCCAGAAGGCTCTTGGAATAAAGCTTGTCTTAATACAGCTCTATGCCAACTTCTAAATACACCGAGTCTAATTTTATTAGCCATTAAGATTTCTTTCATACCAATAGTGACAGCAAAAATTGGCATTGCATCAATAGCACCATTAAGGTCACCTATTGCATTAGCCACTCTAGTTTCTCTACTGATTGCAAGAACTCTAGTAGTTCTAGTTGCAAATTCTTCTGCACTTACTTCTTCAGCTTCATTGAATGCTAAATGTCCATTGATACCAATTCCACCAAAAGCTATATCAACCTTACCAAGCTTTTCAATAACTCTTAAAATCTTTCCTGGATCTTCTGGATCTGGGAAGAAGCGATTTTCAACAGGTACATTTAGTTCCTCTGGGATTTGGTTATAAACAGCTCGATCCATAAAGCCTCTAAATGAAAGAGGACTATCCTTTGAGATATATTTTTTATCATCATCAAGATATTCATCCATATTGATAAAATAACAATTCTTAAGACTTAACTTTCTTTCATTTACTAGTCTAACAAAGATAGGATATTGTCCAACAGGACCAACAGGACAGATGAATACCGTTTTTTCTCCTTTTTTATTGTTTTCATCTATCTGATTAACCATCTCTAGAGCTAATTCATAGAATACTTCACCGCTATCACCAAGGCATTTTACAGGTATTTTCCCTTCTGTAATTAATCTCTCTTTAGAGTATGAAAAAATCTTCTTATCCATATCAATCCTCCTTATACGAATGAACAAAAATCATCACCTATTGAACCAATAAGAGGCTTTGCGTACTCAATAAATGATTCATTAATAAACATATTTTCTTTATCAATATATTTTTCATCTAAGGTCCTTGCCTCTAGGATACTATCGAGGATAGGACTCTCTACAGCTTCAAATGTATAAGGTGAAGATGAAGTTCTCTTAATTACACTCATGTAACCATTTTTACCTTCAAGTGCACACTTTACAGAAACTCTTCCACAAGCTATTGCTTCAGCTCTATCTACATCACTTTGCCATGAAATAGAAGCTCTACCTAAAATTCCAGGTTTTTCTGAGCGTGATTTAATACCAAGCTCCTTAATTATTAAATTAGAAAGATGTGAAGAAACATCACCAAAATAGACACTCCTTCCAACTTGGAAAACTGGTTCAACAATTGGCGTTCCATCGCTGTAACGCATACCTTCACTAGCAACAATTACAACCCCACCCTTCTCTTTGTGAATTTTCTCAACTTTTGTTAAAAACTTGTCCTTATCAAAAGCTACTTCAGGGACCAAAATAATATCAGCGCCAGGAGCCTTTCCACTTTTAGCCATGATAGCAGATGCAGTAACCCATCCTGCATCACGTCCAAGAGCCTC
>NZ_JAXEGN010000221.1:0-2169 GCF_034103065.1 Bullifex sp.
CATAGCCTACAGTGGCTAAAACACCTCTTCGTGTACAAATTTTCTTTCCCTTTAAATCTACTATAACAGTAGTAGCACTTTCACCTGTACCGACCTTTGATTCAAACTTTCCATCAATTTTTAGTGAATCAAAATCATTAATATATCTTACATCTGCAATGATATATCCTGGCCCCATTGATTTACTTACACAAATACCAGCAGTAATACCTAAAGTAGTACCTGTTAATTTAACAGAGCCTTTTCCAATACTTTTCATTTGGATATCAATATCACTTACAGGTAGAGAAATATAAGCACCACCATAAATTTCTGCAACAACAGGATGTCTAACAACTGCATATGAAATAAGTAATGGTACTTCTAATGTTGAATATGTAATGGTGGTATCAGGAGCACCCATTCCACTTATGTTCATACTATTGTTTAGTGAAAGCATAACTTCTGTTTGAATCTTTAATTGATCAAGAAGTTTATAGTTAAAAAATGCAGAAGCGTTGAATAATGGATTATTTTTAACAACAGGATTTACACCAGTACCAACCATATCTTCATGTGGAGTACTAAATGAATACATTCCTCCTGCTCTAAGGCCTATTGATATTTTTTGTGAGCCTACTCCAGATGAACCACCTGTTATTATGTTTTTAAGATTGCTATCATATTTAATATTCCATTCACTGATTCTTCTAACTAAAGTTGTCTCGATATCAATCAGCTTTAGTTCAATTTCATATGATGAAACAGTATTTGAAACAGAACCTGTAATTAATAGTTCTGCACCCATCATATGACCAATTGATACTGCTTTTTTATCATCAACAAGACCACTTGTTTGAAACTTAAGTTCTTCTATTATTGCCTCAGTATTTTGTCTATCAAGTACAATGCAATCTCGATTTATCAAGGCATTACATAAATCACCAACAAATTCAGTATTAAATTGATCTGTTGCCCCATCTAAAGGCATTACAAACACAGAGGTTTTCTTACCTATATAAGCAGAAAACAAATCTGCTGCATCAGCTATAAACTCATCATAACTTACTGCTTTTGCAGAAAGAGAAGTTAACAACATAATGGAAATTAATAGTAATAGAATCAGTTTTTTCATTTTATACCTATTTTATAAAGAATATTTATCTTCAAATTGCTCTTTGAAAGAACTCTCAAGTTCTTCGATAATTACGGCAATAGCTCTACTTTTTGCACTACCATAATTTTGATGACCTTCTCTTCCATGAGATGTATATACAAAGAGTGCACGATCATTTAATAAATCACGGAGTCTGATTTCAATATCATATTCAGCAAACACAAAATCTGAAGCAATGCCTGTTCCTTGAATCTTTCTAAAGTTAATTTGTCCCTCTGCAATTGCAGTTGGCATTTCAGAACCACCTGATATTTTTATCCCCATATCTGTTAATAATCGTGCTAATTCTGCTTCAATCTTACCATTTTCATCACCTGATAGTATGATTTCCAAACAAATTGAATTAGATACTTCACTATATACATTTTCTGCTTTACGAATGTCGTAATATGAAATATTAGCATTATCTAAATAGTTAATAATTGAAACATACATATTATATTTTTCAACAAGAGAATAATAAGAAACAGCTTTTTCTAATGATTCAAAAGAACCATTTGCTTCAATTGGTAATTTTTCTATTTTATTTAATGAATTTACTAGATTTTCTATTTCAGCCTTATATCTTGAAGAAGCTACTTCTTTATTAATGATAGCAACGGAAGTATAGCGACCATCTTTCTCACGCTTTGTTTCTACTATTTCAAGGCCATACAAATCTTCAACATCTATTACTATTTCAGATGCTTTAATAAATGATTCATCATAACCATCTTTGTTCTCAGTAATCGTTCTAGCTGTAACAGATTTTACATTAGTACCAAAAAGCGAAGCAAGCTCAACTTTTGCGTTGAGCTGTGCATCTTCTGCAGTCATACCATAACCTTTTCCTGTTAAGTATTCACTTTTTGAATAAGTATTTGATGTTGACGTACATGATGAAAAAATCATTAATAGAGCTATAACGAGCGAAATAGCTCTCATCATTCTGCTAGTACCTCATCAACTGCTTTCTTAATATCATTAATTGCTTTATCAGCATTACTATCACCAAGAACTGAAAGATCTGCAAC
>NZ_JAXEGN010000222.1:0-6830 GCF_034103065.1 Bullifex sp.
TTCTTAGGAACAACCTCAAGACGGTTAATTTCATTTACAAGAACCATCATCTGGCTAATTGCAGTATTGAAGTTGAGAGTTGCAGTATCGTCTGTAACCTTCTTAATAGTCTTATGAAGAGTTTTATTAAGATCTGATGGAATTTCAATATCCTCAATCTTCTTCTCTGTTGAAATTCTCCATACTCTATCTAAGAAACGATATACACCGATAAAGCCTTGAGTTGCCCATGGCTTTGACTCTGTAAGAGGACCCATAAACATTTCATACATTCTAACGGAATCAGCACCATAGTCGCGTATAAAGTCATCTGGGTTGATAACATTCTTAAGAGATTTACTCATCTTAGCAATTACTTGAGTAAGCTCTTCTCCTGTCTCTTTGTCAAAGTACTTTCCATCTTTCTCTTCTACCATATCTGTTGGAACAAGTGACTTGTTAGACTTCTGATAAGCAAAAGATGTTATCATACCTTGGTTTACAAGACGCTGGAATGGTTCTTTTGTAGAAACAAGACCAAGATCATAGAGTACCTTGTGCCAGAATCTTGCATAAAGTAGGTGGAGTACAGCGTGCTCAGCACCACCGATGTAGAGGTCAACTGGCATCCAGTAATTCTCTTTCTCTGGATCGATAAATTTCTCACTGTTCTTAGGATCAATATATCTAAGGTAGTACCAACAAGAACCAGCCCACTGAGGCATTGTATTAGTTTCTCTCTTTGCAGGTTTACCACACTTTGGACACTTACAGTTTACCCATGATTCAACATTTACAAGTGGTGATTCACCTGTTCCTGATGGTTCATACTTATCAACTTCAGGAAGTGTAAGAGGAAGTTCTTCTTCTGGAACAAGTACAGTACCACAATCTGGACAGTGAATTAGAGGAATAGGTTCACCCCAATATCTCTGGCGAGAGAAAACCCAGTCACGGAGCTTGTAGTTAACAGCCTTATGACCATAACCATTCTTCTCAAGGAACTCAAGCATTTTTGCAATTGCATCTTGTTTATTTAATCCATCGAGCCACTCAGAATTAACATGTTCACCATCTTCTGTCCAAGCTTGTTCTTGAACATTAACTTTGCTCTTTAATACTTCAATAATTGGAAGATTAAACTTCTTAGCAAACTCCCAGTCTCTATCATCGTGAGCTGGAACTGCCATGATTGCCCCAGTACCATAGCTAATAAGTACATAGTCAGCAATCCAAATAGGAATTTTCTTACCATTTACTGGGTTGATAGCATAAGAACCTGAGAATACACCTGTTTTATCTTTTGCCAGGTCTGTTCTTTCAAGATCAGACTTATGCTTAGTTGCATCAAGATATGCTTCAACTTGAGCCTTCTGCTCTGGTGTTGTAAGCTTTTCAACTAATGGATGCTCTGGAGCAATTACCATGTAAGTTGCGCCAAAGAGTGTATCACAACGAGTTGTATAAACCTCTAATTTTTCATCAAACTTCTCAAGTTGGAAGAATACTGCAGCACCTTCACTTCTACCAATCCAGTTGCGTTGCATTGCTTTTACGCTTTCTGGCCAATCAAGAGAATCAAGGTCCTCAAGAAGCTTATCAGCATATGCTGTAATCTTTAAAATCCACTGTCTGATATTCTTCTTTTCTACCTTAGCACCACAACGATCACAGTGACCTTCCTTTACCTCTTCGTTTGCAAGACCTGTCTTACAGCTTGGACACCAGTTAATTGGTGTATTTGCTTCATAAGCTAAGCCTTTCTTGTAAAGCTGTTCAAAAATCCACTGTGTCCAATGGTAATAGTCTTCATCACAAGTTGAAATTTCTCTATCCCAGTCATAGCAAAATCCTAAGGATTTAATCTGACGACGGAAATTATCTATATTCTTTTTAGTTGTTTCATAAGGGTGTGTTCCTGTTTTAATAGCATAGTTTTCAGCAGGAAGACCAAATGAATCGAAGCCCATTGGATGGAGTACGTTATAACCATTCATCCTAAGATATCTGCAGTAGATATCTGTTGCTGTATATCCTTCTGGGTGACCTACATGGAGACCTGCTCCTGATGGATAAGGGAACATATCAAGAACATATCTTCTTTTATCCTTGCTTACAGAAGGATCCTCTGTGACATGGAAGGTTTTATTATCTTCCCAATATTTTTGCCACTTCTTTTCTATTTCTGAAAAAGGGTATTTACTCATAATGTATCAATATTAATATTTTGTTATTCATTATTCAATTACATGATTTGAACGATAGAAAAAGATATTGAATAAATAATATTGACAACCAAACGGTCGTTAGTTATAACATAACTATGGAAAAAGGTAATACAAAAAAAGAAATATTAAATGCTGCGTTAGATTTGTTTTCAACTCAAGGGTATGAGGCAACCTCCATTTCTCAAATTGCCAGTGCTGTAGGAATTAAAAAAGCATCTTTATATAGTCACTATGAAAGTAAGAAAGAGATTCTTGATCTTCTTATTCAAGAAGTTTTATTTGCATATGATAAACACTCTATCTTTACAACAACTGATTGGATTAATGGCCAAAATCTACCTTCCACTAAGGATGATATTATAAAGATGCTTAAAGGACAGGTAGCTTATATAATCCATGAGCCTTTTATTAGTAAGGCTAGAAAAATGCTAGTTATCGAGCAATTTCAAAACCAAGAATTAGCTAAACTTCAGACAAAGCAAAACTATAGTGATATTGTTTCTTTCTGTATTGGTATGGCTAACCACTTGAAAAAGCTTTCCTTGCTCGATTTCGATGATGTAGAAATTGTTGCAATGCAAATAGCATTTCCAATAAATGTTTGGATTAATTTGTGTGATCGAGAACCAAATAGAGAAAGTGAAATAATGAATCTTATCGATAGACATTTAAATCAAATCTTTAAAGTCTATGGAAGTAAAAATGGAAAATAAGAAGTCGTTTATGACTTTTATGATAGTTGTAATAATACTATCAGTAATTATTGAAGCACTTATTTGTTTGGGATTTCCTTCTTGGCTATATGCTGTTTTAATGTGGATTCCTACAATATCTGCTGTAATTGCAAATAAAGGTCGGATTAAATGCTTTCGAAGGTGTAAGTTAAAATACATTATTTTTAGCTTGCTTCTTCCTTTTACATATATTGGGATACCTTATTTAATTGTATGGAAAGTATTTCCAGATTCCTTCATAAACCAAGGCTCTATTTTATATGTATTAATCGTAATTACCTTGGGTACAATAATTTCACTCCTTACGGCACTTGGTGAAGAGATAGGTTGGAGAGGCTATATGTTTACAACTCTTAATAAAGAGTATGGCCTTAATAAAGCATTAATTGTAACAAGTTTATTTTGGTGTATTTGGCACCTTCCTTTACTTATATGGGGTTCATACATGAATACTACACCTATTTGGTATAGAATTCCTGCGTTTATTCTTTGTATTTTCCCTTTAGGAGTGGTTGAAGGATTAATTACATTAAAAAGTAATAGTGTTTGGCCTGCAGCAATATTGCATGCAACACATAATAATTACGACCAAGTATTGTTTGGACAATTAACATATGGAGAAAAAGTGGGATATTTTGTGAGTGAAACAGGAATTTACACAATTATTCTTATCTGGTTTATTGCAGTCTTTTTGTATTTAGATGTTAGCAAGGAAAATAAAAATGAAAAAAGTATATAAATTATTATTCATGATACTACTAGTATTGTCATTAGTATCATGTTTACCACCACACATTATTATTTATGATCAAGCTATAAATAATAGGTCTTTAAAAATTAATATTGGTACTGTTTGGGGACGTGAATTATATTGCATAAATGCAAATGCTGGTGACCAATTAAGAGTCTATTATGAAGTAACAGATGGACTAGTAATCTTAGAGATTAAAGATCCAAATAGTAATGTAATTTATAAAGGAAATGGCCAAGAGGTTAGTAAGTTTAAATTAAGATTAACAGATAGTGGTAAATACTCTATTTTAATTAAATCATATGGGGCAAACGGTTTTGTTTATATAGATAAGGAGGAAAAGGAAAAATGAAATCATTAGATTCAATTCAAAAAACATTTCATGTATTTAAAGTATTATCAAAGGTAGCAATGGTATTTTGCATTGTGATTGCATCACTATGTGCTGTTGGTGCCCTTTGTGTTTTTGCAGTTTCTTCAGGTGGTCAAGTATTTTCTCTTTTTGGTCAACCAATTGATAATATAGTTGTTGGAGATGATTATGGTCAAAGCTTAATTGAATTACTATCTTCAATACCTATATTAGTTGCTGATGCAATTTTATATGGCTTATCTTATCGTTATTTTCAAAAGGAAGAATATGATAAAACACCTTTTACAAAATCAGGAGCTAAGACTATTAGAAGTCTTGGAATTCGATTTATATATATTCCTATAATAGCAATAGTTATTGCAGAAGTAATTTGTGTTATCCTTGGAAATGATAACTTGGATAATGTTAGTGAATTTTCAAACCTTTCTTCAGTAATTACTGGAATTGTATTAATCTTAGCTTCTTTAATATTTAATTATGGAGCTGAGCTGGAAGAGAAGGTTAATAATGCTTGAATTAACTAGTCCTGATTTTGGCACTAATGGAGAGATAGGTAAAGATAATACTGGATTTGGTGATGATGTCTCTCCTACACTTGTATTAAGTGGCTTAAGTAATGATGCAAAAAGCTTGGCAATAATTATGGATGATTTAGATGTTCCTTTTGTTAAGGCTTTCAACCATTGGGTTATTTGGAATATTCCTCCTAAATCAGTAATTGAAAAAAATATTCCTTATGGTTCTGAGTGTCCTGATGGCTCAAAACAAGGAATTGGATATGGAAAAAATAGATATCGAGGTCCAAAACAGCCTCCATTCATTCATAAGGCTCATCGTTATCAATTTACAGTTTGTGCACTGGATACTCTTTTAGATATACCAACTTTTTCAAAAGAGGAAGATTTAATTAAAGCTATGAATAATCATATTATTCAAAAAGCAAGTTTAATAGGATGGTACAAAATATGAAGGATGTAATAATTTTTGCATCAAAGCACCATGAGAATACGAGAAAGATTGTTCAGACAATACAATCCAATTTTGATATTGATATTATCGATGCTACTGTTACTCAATATTTAGATTTATCAAAATATAATCGAATTTGCTTTGCCTCTGGAATTTGTTATGGCTCTTATTATCCTGAGATAATATCTTTTATCGAGAATAATAATATAAAAGGGCATAAAGTATTGTTAATGCATAGTGCTGGCAATCCAAAAGAAGCACAAAGTAACAAGATAAAAAGTTTAATTGAAGTATTTGGCGGTCAACTATTGGGTGTTTTCTGTTGTAAAGGTTTTGATACCTATGGACCATTTAAACTAATTGGAGGGATTAATAAAGATCATCCAGATGAAAAAGATATAAATAATGCAATTGAATTCTTTAAACATTACTTCGAACTACTTCAAAGTTAGTTTGAAGTAACTTTGAAGTAGACAATAATTATTCGAAATAATTAATTTTATTATAAAGAGTTATATTAGTATCAGAAATTAAAACTGTAACCTATATATGGGGTAATTACATAGTTTCCAATATTAATTGGAGAATCTGTATATGTATTGGTTCCTAGAGTTCTTTCGACAAATCTTCCCCAAACAGGTAGTTGTCCTTTTACACCAAGTCTAATAGAAGATACTTCGCCTAAATTATATGAAAGGCTAACATCACCAATAATATTTACCATATATGTTGAAAATTCAAAGAAAGTGACTCGCTTTCTACCAACAGCTAATTCAGCACCTATATTAGTGGCAATACTAAAACTATTTGACAAATTAAATTTGTAAGTTGGATAAATTGCAAAGCCTAATGTAAAAGGACTTTTATCTTCAACTGCCGTTCCATTTTTAAAATGAAGTAATGGAGCATTTGCAGAGAGAGAAGTACCTAAACCAAATCCATTATCAGAGTAGAAAAGTGTTTTAGACTCAAGAGTTATACCTTCTACAAATCCATCAATATCTTTACCAAATGCAAAAGAGGAACCTAACTCAATTGTAGAAGTATTGTAATCAGCAAAAATAGAAAAAGACAGTATTAAAACCATCAATAATAATAGGAATAATTTTTTCATTTCTTTCCCCTTCAAATATTTTTTTATATAACGTAATTGATAAAGCGTTACAGAACTGTTACAAACTTTTAAAATTGTAATTAAATAAATGCAGCCATATACAATGGTAAAGTGATTATTCCTTCTTCACTTATTCCTATATTACCATCTATAAACTTATATGCATAAGGTATTTTATTTCCTTTCATTATTGAGGAAAGAGACTTTGATTTGTTATTGCTACTTTTTACTTCAATAGGAACTACATTTCCATTATTTTGAATAATAAAATCTAACTCTCGTTTTTTTGTTTCATTTTTGAAAAAATAAATTTTTAAGCCTTTTTTATATAGAGCATCAGCAATTGCACATTCATATATTCCACCCTTAGAAGTTCCATCAAGAGTATTTTCAACAATGTGCTGTTTAATTGAAAAGTCTTTCATCGCCATTAATAGAGATAGATCTGTTGTATAAGCTGTGAATTACTCGGCAATTGAATTGCCAGAGCATCGTGGAGTTTAGCCACGGGTGCATCCATGACACCGCTACTGCTTTTTAAACAGCTACTTTTAATACATATGGAGTCTTAATCATCTTCATATGTATTTCTTTTTTACTTACTTGACCATAGAGCCTTAGAATATTGTATGCTCCAACACTGTCAGCATTCCATTCTTTTTCACCATCAATGAAGATTCCT
>NZ_JAXEGN010000223.1:0-2335 GCF_034103065.1 Bullifex sp.
ACTCATAGAGGCAGCCTTTGGAATTCTATTACGCTTTAGTACTGGATTTTCCTTTTTCTTTGCCTTTAATCTTGCAGATACTTGCTGACTTATATATTCACCAATAGCTGGTGCAGAGGTGAGTCCTGGAGAATCAATTGCTGCAGCATTATAAAAACCATCAAGAGGCTCATTTAGAATAAAGTCCCCACTATCAGTACTAGCTCTTAAACCAGCAAAGGAAGTAATAATGCTTCTATAATTAATATTTGGAACACTTTTCTTTGCACTCTCCATTACCTTTTTTAAGCCATCAGAATATGTTGCAACATCCTCTCTATTATCAGTACTTATACTGTCAGGACCAACTAAAATATTTTGATGACAGGTAGGAGTAACAAGAACTCCCTTACCTTCCTTTGTTGGAAGCTGGAATATTGTTGATTTAACGAGTTTACTCTCACTTCTATCAAGAAGGACATACTCACCTCGCTTTGGTGTAATTGTGAATGTATGAGGGGCTACCATGTCATTAACCTTATCAGCATATACACCAGATGCATTAATTACACATTTAGAATGGAAAGTTTCTTTATCTGTATTTACAACGTAAAAGTCATCTCTTTTCTCAATACTTTTTACTTCTTGATTAGTAAAAATCTTTGCTCCATTACTTACTGCATTTTCAGCCATCGCATAAGTTAACGAAAAAGGACATACAATACAGCTTGTTGTAAGAAGTAAAGCTCCCTTTACATTTGGATTGATATTGGGTTCAAGCTCTATTATTTCCTTCCCAGACAAGATTTTCATGCCTTGAACATGATTCTTAACACCTCTTTCATATAGCTCTTTTAAAGGTTTATCATCATCTTCAAATGAGATAACCATTGCCATATTGTTTTCTAAATCTATGTCTAATAGTGGTGCTAATTGCCTTAAAAGTTCATTTCCTCTTACATTCATCTTGGCTTTAAGAGAACCTGGAAGAGGATCATAGCCCGCATGAGCTATACCGCTATTTGCTTTACTTGTTCCTGTACATAGTTCACTATTTTTCTCAAGTAAGGCAACATTTATTTCATACAAAGAAAGATATCTAGCTATAGAGGTGCCTATAGCACCTCCACCTATTACTAGAGCATCATATAACATTTTCATACCTCGAAATTATTTTATCATAGGCTAATTTGATATGTTAGCTAATTCTTATAATTCTAGCATCACACATAGTGGGTAGTGGTCAGAAAGAGTACTACCAGGAATATAGAAAAGAGGAGATGAAGCCATTAATGGTTTGAAGTCTATTACCATCATTTTATCAATACCTTCTACCAAATACTCCCCATCTGTTAGGCCAAGACACGGGAAGGTCATTGGATGAGGTTCATGCAAGAGAGTAAAAACATCCTTAAACCCAGCTTCCTGCAACATTCTTCCTGGATGTAAAGGATCATTGAAATCACCAGCTATAAAAACTGGTAAAGAACCATAGATTTTTGGAAACTTCTTTACTATATCATGTGCTTCCCTATGTCTCTGACTGCTCCCACGGGCAAGCCCGAGGGGTTCTGATTACCAAGTGTAGCTTGTAATCGTACATCATTTTCAGACTTTGGAGTTACAATTATAAGTCTATTTGAATCAGGACTTTCATTACCAAGCAGTCCTACGACCACATTAGCAGTAAATTTCTGCTTTCCAGCAAGGAAGTACAGTCAAGCTCCCTGTTATTAATCTTCTAAACTATTTTAATTCCACTGTTTAATACTTTAATCTTATTAACCTTAATCCTTTCTATCAGTTTTTTCTCCTTATCGTAAAATTTATCAAATTCCACTATGCATTTATCTCTGTCTATGTTCTGTGTCCCAAAATCGTAGCAATAGAGCAAGTATGATGAATACAAATCTCTCTGCACCTCAGTACCATCTCGAAGTTTGTACAATCTATCAGATAGCTTCTTCTTGATATATTCATCTGCAGTATGGTCATATTGCGATGCTCTGTAATTATTCTGAACTTCTATATATGTACCACCTGTCACTTTGAATTTATTCTGCACAGTGGTCTGAAATTTAGAAGGACATCTATTCTTTATTGATTTGCCAAACCTCTTTTTCCTGATGAACCTGCCTTTATCATTTTTTGCAGTCTCTTTGGCTCGCTTCATGAGCCTGCCCGCATTTTTCACTTCAGTTACAAATGTATCTCCAAGACTTCGCAAATGATTTGCATCCTCGTTTATTGCAAGCTGTCTATTTACTGCATTGATTCGACATAATTCATAATATTTGGCTTTCAGCTTTTTATAATGATTTGAATATTTCCAATCCTTACGACCTTTTTTAACACT
>NZ_JAXEGN010000224.1:0-8549 GCF_034103065.1 Bullifex sp.
GGAATAAAGAGAAGCAATCCATATACAAAGTCAAAGAGACTTCTTTTGAGGCAGCAGGGACAAAACCCTTCAGTTATTGCCTATGCAGATAAGGGCTCTAAACGCATAAAACAGAAGATTGCAAAGTTGGAAAAGAATGGAAAGCCAGCAAATATTGCAACAATTGCAGGGGCAAGGGAACTGTCATGCTTCATTTGGGGCATGATGACTGGAAATATTGCATAGGAAGGTCATTATGAACAAGAAGGGAAAAGCATTGATTTTCAATAATGAAGTTTTCCTCATAATGGAAACAATGGTAACTACAGCCTAAGGGCTGACAAAATAGAGCTATGGGAAGAATATAAGGTAGGTAAGTGCATGATTCAGTCATCTTCGAACAAACTATGGGACTGAAATAAACTCCCGCTCTTAGACTGAAAGGGCTTTTGGCGAACCATTGACCTGTAGGTAACCAATCCACGAATAACAGAATGGTCAAGTGCCGAATAACTGACAGCCTATGTTCTTCCCAACACTCATTTAAAATATGTAAAACTTCTATTGACAAGAGGTCACATCATAACAGTTACCAAAATAGTTATTTTTATTGAGTTGAAAAATATTTATAACTTTAAATATGTATATTAACTTAAAATGAGTTATAATACAAAAATAGAGTTATAAATTGGGAGTATTAAAATGAAATATCTCGAACAGGTTTTAGGAATTGATGTTCAATACGAAAATATTCATTTAGAAAAAATACCAAACTATATAAGTGCTAGATATGATTATAAGAGAGTATCTCTAAATAGGATGAATGCTGTTTTCTTATATCCCAAAACCGAATTAGAACAGGTGATAACATTAAAAAAACATTTAGATACTGTTAAGAACATCGCTAACTGTCCAGTGGTAATAGTGCTTAAGCATCTTACATCACGACAAAAGGAGTATTTGATAAGAGAAAAAATAGCTTTTATTGTTGATGGTAAACAAATATATTTACCTTTTATGGCAATCTATCTTCAAGAACGCTGTGATGCACAAAAGATTACTAAGGACGTAATACTTCCCTCAGCACAACTACTTCTGCTCCATTTCATTTATAAAGGAGCAAAAGAAATGTATACTAGTCAGGCAGCAAAGGATTTATCTTTAACTCCTATGTCTATTTCTAGAGCTAGTAGACAACTCGAGAATATGGGCATATTAAAAGTACAGAAAAATGGAGTTCAAAAAAAATTACTTTGCGAAGAATCTCCAAAAGAACTGTTTAATAAGTCACAAGGCTTTTTACTTAACCCAGTAAAAAAGACAGTTTATGTTCAAAAAAAATTAATTGAGCCATACTTACTAAAAAGTGGCTATAGTGCACTATCAGAATATTCTTTTCTAAATACTCCTAATGTTGACTATTTTGCTTCTGATCAAATATCAAAATGGAATAACTTCATGTCAAACAATTTATTAGATTCCAAGACACAGGTAGCGATTGAATTGTGGAGATACAATCCTAAAAAGTTGTCTAAGACAAACATTGTGGATGAACTTTCTCTAGCACTGTCACTGCGGGAAGTAGCTGATGAAAGAGTTGAAGAAACAGTAGAAGAAATGCTCAATAATTTATGGAGGGAAATAGATGGTAACATGAATTGAGAGTTTTAAAGAGTGGTTTAAAGGGAATGAAGATCAGTATACTATTATCGGTGGAACTGCATGTGATATTTTGATGAGTGAAGAAGGTTTAGACTTTCGTGCAACAAAAGATATTGACATCGTGCTTATTATTGAAGCGGTAAATGTAGATTTTGGAAGAAAAATCTGGGACTATATAAAACAGGCAGGCTATGAACATTGTAATTCAAGTACTGGCATACCACGATTTTATCGTTTCACTCATCCATCTTCAAAAAACTATCCTAAAATGATTGAATTATTTACTAGAAAACTTGATACAATACAACTCCCAGATGATGCAGTGCTGACTCCACTGCCCATTGATGAAGATGTATCGAGCCTGTCTGCAATTCTCTTAGATGATGATTACTACGAATTTCTGAAACAGGGAAAAGTAACAGTTGCTGGTGTGTCGGTATTAAGTGCCTCATATCTAATTCCATTTAAAGCTAAAGCGTGGATTGACTTGACAAACCGTAAAGAAGCAGGAGAACAGATTGATAGTAAAAATATCAGAAAACATAAAAATGATGTATTTCGATTAAGTGAACTCATTGTTCCTTCAGACAGAATCATGACTCCTAAAGGTGTTTATGAAGATATACAATTATTCATTAAAAGAATGAAAAATGAACCTGTTGATGTAAAACAGCTGGGACTTATTGGACGAACAAAAGAACAGGTTATTGATGAAATAGCTCATTTATATTTCATGGAATGACTACTCTTTAAATAACTGTAAAATAAAATCTAACAGATTAAGGTGAAATCAATAAAAAAATACAATGACATCATTAGTAATATTTAAAGAAAATATAAAAAAGAATTAGATACAATTAGATTATTCATCAAAGCATTCTGAAAATTAAGGACGATATTCTGTGCTTTAATCCCTTCATGGTGATGATGCTTTAATTGAGTAGTAACAAACAACTTAGCTATATCATTTTAAATCGAGGGGAGCAAATGATTAAAGAATTAAATAAAATTAATTATAATATTCTTTTTGATAATAAAAAAAGCTAGCCACAACGATTAGCTGTGACTAGCAATAAATATTATTTTCCTACATCTCTTCCAAGCGTAATTGGTTTAGTTTCACTAAAGTTATCAACACTCTTTGTCTTTTCATAAAAGTGAGGCATTACCGATGCAATACCACCTTTTGTATAAAAGATATCATTTTCTTGTATTGGTAGCTTTACTGGTGCTTTTTCATAAGCGGACTTATAAATTGCAGTAATTAATTCAATAGTATTTCTACCTTGATGTCCATCAACTAAAAGCTCTTCTTCTCCAAGAATAGAACTTAAGAAGTTATTAATTAAAGCGGGATGTCCTTCCTCTTCAAGTGTGGATAATGATGCATATTTATTTTTAATTTTTTCACTTTCAACCAAATTCTCTTCAGGAAAACCATTAGCTAATGGTTTTGATGAATATGCTTCAAAAGGAACAGACAAACAGCCTTTAGTACCTTGGAAAGAAATAGACTGAAGTTCATTATGGTGGACAAGTGAAGCAGTAACTTCGGCAACTGCGCTAGGATATTGCAAGATTGCAATACCTAAATCCTCACATTCTGAGTTATGATGATTTAAGTTTGTTATAAAAGCTGTAACACTCTTAGGCATACCCATAATCCACTGCAATAGATCAATATGGTGAACAGCATGGTTTATTACACATCCACCAGATTCTTTTTCCCAAGTTCCTCGCCACCAAATATCATAGTAGTTTTCTCCTCGCCACCAAAGAGAATTAACAGTTGCAAACAAGACCTTCCCTATATCTCCATCTTCTATCATCTCTTTTATTTTCATGTGAGGTGTTTTAAATCTATTTTGAGCAACCGATGCTAGTGTGACACCATTATCCTTTGCTGCTTTTATCATTAAATCACACTCTTCAAGAGACGATGCTAAAGGTTTTTCGCAAAGGACATGCTTCTTTGCATTTAAAGCTGAAATGGAAACAGTAGCATGCATACTAGGAGGAAGACAAATAGAAACAACATCGACATCTTGTGATACCAAAGCATCATTGTAATCTTTATATGCCTTAGCACTATCAAGATTATACTCGCTTATTAACTTTTCACACTTATCAACAAACAAATCACATACTGCAACAATATTACACTTATCAGAGTGCTTGAGATAAGCTTGAATATGAACTCCGGCAATTGCACCAGCACCAATTATTGCAACACCTAATTTTTTCATTGTTCTATCACCTTTGCATTTTGCTGAGCAGTGATTGCCATTTCCATTACTCTTAAAATATAGTCTTGGCTCATTGCATTATCACTACCATTAATACAATCAAGAATCATTTTTCCAAAGAATGGATACCCAGCCTTACCTGCTGCACAAATGTGATGTTCTCCCTCGTTATCAACGTAGTAAACATGATCACCTTCGCTACTATTAGCTATATCAATATATTTTCTAATTTCAATATAGCCCTCAGTACCAATAATTAAGGTCCTACCATCCCCCCAAGCTCCTAAGCCACTTGGTGTAAACCAATCGACTCTGAAGTATCCGGTACAGCCATTATCAAACTCTAGATTTGCATCAGCAAAATCTTGGAAAGATGGATGATTTTTATGGTTATAGTTTGCCTTTCTACTTGAAACAACTTTTCCATTTTTAGCACCAGAATAGAAAAATATTTGTTCAATCTGATGGCATCCTATATCTGTAATGGTTCCACCATACTCATCTTCATTCCAAAACCAAGCTGGACGATTTTCCTCTGGCCCAACTCTATGAGGTCCCCATCCCATAACATTAATGACTCTACCAATTTTGCCTTCTTTAATTATCTTCTCAGCAAATACAGAAGCTTCGACATGTAAACGCTCGCTAAAGTATGTAAAAAATCTTTTACCAGTTTTATTACAAGTTTGCCTCACTTCTTCTAAATCACTTAGTGTTGTTATTGAAGGTTTATCAGCAAAGAAGTGTTTACCACACTTCATTGCTTTAATACCAATTTGTGCTCTATGTGATGCAATAGCTGCTGATGCAATCATATTAACATCTGCATTTAATACATCTTCTTCACAATTTGCAGCTTTAGCAGAAGGAAATTTTTCAATAAAAGCATCTATTTTTGATTTATCATTATCATAGACAATTAAAATATCTGCACCAGCTTCAGATAAGCCATTACACATTCCATAAATGTGTCCATGATCAAGGCCAATTACACCTACTTTGAAAGTTCCACTTTCAACTACTCTCTCTTGTTTTCCTTTAGGAGCATATGTGCTTCCATCACTTTTCTTTTGCACTTTATTCTCCTTTTAGCCGTAAATTAAATTAGGAAGACCTGTAACTATTCCTGGTACTAAGAAACAAAGTATCATACCTATGAATACTACAAAAATGTATGGTAAAAGTGGTTTTATTGACTTTTCCATCGGAAGCTTTGCAACACCACAGGAGATAAATAAGAAGGTACCAACAGGAGGGGTAATAGCACCAAGTTGCATTATAATTGTCATAATTACACCAAAGTGTACTGGGTCAAAGCCAAAAGAATTACCAATTGCTAATACTGTAGAAGCAAACATAGCGATAATTACAGTTGGATCTAAGAACATACCTAAGATGATAAATACAACAAACATAAAGCAAACTACAAAGAATTTTGATCCGAGCACATTAATTGCAAATGCTTGGATTTCAGATTGGAAGTGCAATCTTACTAAGACATTTGATAATACTCCAGCACCTACAATAGTCATATATACAACTGCTGTTGTAATTGCACTTTCAACTAAGATACCTGGGATATCTTTAATCTTTAAACTCTTTGTAATAAAGAAGCCATAGAATAATCCATAAAGAATTGCAAGTACACCAGACTCAGTTGGTGTTACGATACCAAAACAAATACCGGATAAAATAATTAATGGCATTATTAAGGCACCAATTGAATGATAGAATGTAACAGCTAAATTCTTAATTGAGAATTTAGTTCTTGGGATATCGTAATTTCTATGTTTATATTCTAAGTAAACTACTCCCATCATCATTAAGCCAATTAATATACCAGGAACAAGACCTCCCATAAACATTCTTCCAACTGGTATTTCTGTATAGTATGAGTAAAGAATCATACATATGCTAGGAGGGATAATTGGGGAAAGCATTGATGAACCAGCTGTAACTGCCACTGCATAATCTTTGTCGTAGCCTTGCTCTTCCATTGCAGGAATTAACATTCCTCCAATTGCAGCTGCATCAGCACATCCTGACCCTTGAATACCACCAAAAATCATGGATGTAAGGACATTTACGTGTCCTAGTCCACCTGGCATCCAGCCAACCGCACTGTCAGCAAACTTTACAAGTTTATTTGTAATTTTTGATTTTAAAATAATATTTCCAGCTGTAACAAAAAATGGTATTGCCATCAAACTTAAGCTATTAATACTTCCAAACATCTTTATGATTGAAAGCTGCATTGAGTTTCCACCAAATAAAAGGAAGATAATACCTGTAATTAGCAATGCCATAAAAATTGGGAAACCTAAGAAAATGAATGCTAGTAAAATTAAAAAAATCAATAACGTAGTAAGCATAACTCCTCCTTAGAATGATCCAGAGGATGCTTCGCACGCTTCCTCACTTTTCTTAGCAAAAGGATTTGATCCAAAGATCAAAATAAGTAAGTATTCATAGAACATATAAAAGCATCCAACTGGAATTGCTGAATAGAACCATGCATATGAAAGATGAATATTTTGTAAATAACTTCTCTTTTGGAAAATTGTAGTTTTAATTCCAAAGAAGAATAGATATGCAAGAGTTGCTAATACTATTAAGAGTGCAACCTTCTTTAATATTTTACCAACCTTCTCAGGAACATGGTTTTGCATAAAGCTCTCAAGACTAACATGTGAATTAGATCTAACCCCCATACTAGCTGCTAAGAAAGCAATCCAAATACCTGCCATCTGCATCAACTCATTTACCCAAGGAAATGGTCTAAATGATGATTCACTTCTAATTACGTATCTTAGTACGATGTTAGTCGTACACATACCTATAGTTGCAATCATAATAATTACGATTAGTACAACTCTAATAAGATTCAATATCTTATCGATTTTTTTTAAAATCTCCATATCTTTTCTCCTCCTAAAGAATGAGCCCGGAACTATAAATTAGTCCTAGGGCTCATACCACATTCTTAAAAAAGTCTATTAGTCAATAGAAGTGAGGACGTTGTAGAAATCAACCCAATTCTGGCCCTTAGAAAGATACTGCTGAGTCATACCGGAACAAGCTGCTTTCCAATCAGCGATATCTTCAATAACTGTAACTGTAACACCCTGACTCTTCATGTGTTCAAGAGCTGCAGTCTGGTCAGCATCATCAATCTGTTCCTGATAAGCTGTAGCTTCACGAGCACATTCAACAACGATATCTCTTAAGTCAGCAGGAAGACTGTTAAGCCATTCTGTGTTGAAGAAGTAGTATACACATGCGATGATATGGTTTGTGATAGCGAGGTACTTACCATTATCTTGGAATGATGAAGCGTTAAGTGAGCTTGGAGAACCTTCACAACCATTACATACCTTCTGCTGCATAGCTGTGTAGATTTCGTTCCAGTCCATTGTGATACCAGCAGCGCCTAAACTTTCAAACATTGAAATATAAACTGCATTAGGACCTCTCATAATAAGGTTCTTCATATCTGCAAGCTTTGTTACAGGTACGTTTGTAAGAATATCTCTTGACCCCTGTGACTGACCACACATGGCTGTAAGGCCTAATGAATTAACCATTTCATTTACTTCTGGTTCAACAGCCTTCATTACACGGCGATACTGGTCATTATCTTTAAAGAGGAATGGGAATTCAAAAAGTAGGAGAGGTTCACATCCTTGGTATGCACCAGGACCTGTTCCAGGAGCTGCAAGAACGAGCTCAAGATCACCAAGCATTGCCATTGATACTTGTTCAGCTTGGTTACCAAGCTCTGCACCATGGTTACATGTAGCTTGAATTCTACCATTACTCTTTTCATTTACAAGTTCAACAAACTTTGTAAGCCCCTTACCTACTGTACTTGTAGCAGCAAGGTTGGTAGAAGCGCGAAGTGTGTAAGTTTTTGAAGTCTCTGATGCACCCTGTGCAAATAGAGAACCAGCAAGAACCATAACCAATAAAACAGTTAAAAACTTTTTCATTTTTTTCTCCTTTTGTTTAAAACACAATATTAGGATACCCCCCTAATTCTGATAAATCAACAACAATATACTAAAATATTAGTATGAAGAAAAACTTGGTTAACAAGTAAAATTTGCTAACATGTTACAAACAATAACTTACTCAAATTTTATTAGAATAATGCTTATGAAACAGATTATTTTTTAGAGTGATAATACTATTAACTGCTTAAAAATAAATATACTAAGAGTCTAAATCAGACAGGGATATGAAAATAATCAGAATAATAGCTACCGTATCAAAAGAGTAAAAAGATATGGGATTTACACCAATAGCATTCAGACCTTATAGACAGCAAACTAAATGTAATGCTTATCATGAGTTACTTAATGGAGGTGAACAAAAATAGCTTGTTAATAACTACATTTTTATTTTGGAATATTTTGACATTTTTATATTGCAATTTACAAATTAAAGAAGTAAAAAAACTCAAAAGCTAAAGGAAGATATAGAAGAAAATCTAGCTGTAGTAAAGACTATAATTCTTCAAAAAGAGTTGGAGATGAAGAATATACTCTGGATACTTTCCCTAATATTTATAATGAAGAGGTAGACAATATGAAGTGACCTCCCATAAAGAATTGCAGATTCGTGAATTCTGCGAGATACTTGGGAAAGAAATAACACCAAGCA
>NZ_JAXEGN010000225.1:0-5694 GCF_034103065.1 Bullifex sp.
ATATGCATCACTAAATGAAGATAAAGATGTAAGAATTGCAACAGCCTTAGATTTATCTCTCTATTTTGATATCACAACAGGCTTTGAAACAAGGTTTCGTTCAAATAAAGATTTATTATTTGCAATCAATATGATGAAGCTTTATTCAATTGAAACAGAAATGAATTCTTATCAATTGGGGTTATACTTAGCAAGCCAATTAGATTTCTACAAAGAGAAATACTCATTATGTAGTGCAATTACATTTACACCTACTGAGCGTCTTTCAATTTATCTTTCTCTAACAACTACTTTTTCTAATTCTGGTTTTGAAGAATTATTAGTTACCCCTTCTCTTTCATTTATTTTAACAGATGTTGTAAAACTTGAAGTAAGTGGAGGATATAAAAGTAAAGAAAATATATTCTTCGCTACTGCTGGTTTAAAAGCAGTCTTTTAATAATTAATCGTTTTTCTTGACTTGCTTTCCTTAGTGCCGTAAAAATAATTTATGGCAAATAATAAATACTTAAAAAAGAATCTTTGGTTCTTTCCTCTTGGAACAGTTGGTAGAGATATGCTTTACCAACTTTTTACTAATTACATACTTTTATATGTACTCTTTACAAGACAGCTAACTGCTGCGCAGTTAATGGCCATAACTGTAATTATGGTTCTTGCTAGAATTTTTGATGCTGTAAACGACCCTATAATGGGCAACATTATCGAAAGAACTAGAACAAAATGGGGTAAATACAAGCCTTGGCTACTAATTGGAATAATAACAACTAGTATTGTTGTATACCTTGCTTTCTCTGTTCGCTTACAGGGTTGGGCATTTGTTGTATTCTTCGCAGTTATTTATTTCTTATATTCGATTACCTACACAATGCATGATATCGCCTACTGGGGAATGGTTCCTTCCTTAGGAAGTGATGGACATTCAAGAGACCAATTCACATCTAGAGCAACACTTTTTGCTGGAATTGGAGCAACAATTGCAGGAATACTAATTCCAATGTTTACAACAGGCTCTATGACTATTGGTGGAAATGCCCAGGTAGCATATAGTACTGTTGCATTAGCTTTTTCTATTTTGGGACCTATTTTCCTTCTATTTACCATTGTTGGGGTAAAAGAAGATAGAAGCTATATGACTGAAAAGGCTCCTAAAGTAAGCTTAAATAAAATCATTACTACAATTAAAAATAATGACCAACTTATATGGGTTTCAATAATCTTTTTAATTCAACAAATCGGATTAAATTTGATACTTGGGGGAATAGGTTCAACCTATATTTATTTTACATTTGGCTACGAAGGAGGACTATACTCAACATTTAGTACTATTGGGGTATTAGCTACTGCTTTCTTAATGGTTTTCTATCCAGCAATATCACAAAAAATTAATCGAAAAACATTGATGAAATACATGTTAATTATGTCTTTAACATTTTACACTATTTTACTGATATCTGGATTATTCCTACCAAATACAATGTTAAAGTTTTGGATTGTAACCATTTCCTATATGTTTACAAACCTAGGACAGTATTCATATTACTTAATAATGATGATCTCTATAATTAATACTGTTGAATATAACGAATACAAAAATGGTAATAGAGACGAAGCAATTATTGCTTCCTTAAGACCATTCTTAACAAAATTTTCTTCTGCGATTGTAGTAATGCTTACATCACTTAGCTATTTAATGTTTGGTATTACAAATATTACAAACCAAATATCAAGCTTTGAGCAGCAAACTAATCTTGGCTTCATTAGTGAAGCTGAAAAACTAAGCTCTATTAAGAGTGTATTATCTGGAGTAAATAGATTCCAAAGTGCAGGTTTATTATTTGTAATGTGTCTACTACCTGCTGTATTAATGGCACTTTCCTACTTCCTATATAAGAAACACTATATTTTAGATGAAGTAGAGTACGAAAGAATTGTAAAAGAATTAGAAAGGGGAAAAGTATGATAAATACATTAATGCAACCTCCAAAGCTTGATAATATTTCAAAGCTTTTATGTATCCAACCACATCCTGATGATAATGAAATTGGAATGGGTGGTATTATTTCAGAGCTAGTAAGTAGAGGTGTCCATGTTGATTATCTAACTATTACAGATGGCTCTTTAGGTGATATTGGTCTAGTAAATGGCTCTTTAAAAGAAATAAGAAAAGATGAGGCAATAAATGCAGGTAAATATCTTGGAGCAAAAGAGTTTATCTTTTTAGACCATCTTGATGGTTCATTAAAGGATATTCCACTATTAGCAGGTGAAATTGCAACAATTATTAGAGAAGGAAAATATGATGCAATTGCAACTCCTGACCCATATAACACCTATGAAGCACACCAAGACCATATAATTACTGGTCTTGCAGCAGCTCAAGCAGCTATTAGTGTTAATTTAAAGGAATATCCAAGGGGAACAGCTACACTTCCTACAGATCTAAAAGCTGTATTATTCTATTTTACCCAAAAGCCTAATACTTTTATTGATATCACCAATCATTTTGAAAAGAAGATGGCTGCAACAGCGATGCATAAATCTCAAATAAATGAGGAAATGCTAGCTCTTTACACAGCTTATTTTGCTTCCCGAGGTCAAAAGATGAGTGGATCTGACAAAATATTTGAAGGGGTAAAAGCTCTACTTCCTCTTCATCTTCACTGTATCCCAGAAGCTGAGATTATATAAAAATAATTAAAAATATGTGGACTTTAAAATGGATAACTAATACTTGCCTCCTAAATTCAATAGGAGGCAAGCCTTTTTATTATACTTACACATCTTCTCATTGGTGTATATAAATTAAATATCTACATTTAGCATAAATATTTCTATTTTTCGTTTCTACTTTAAACCCTAGAGATCTTTCGGGCTTCGATATACAGGTCAATGGCCTCAATGATATAGTTAGTACCCGTTGTATAAAGTGCTTCATAGCAAGAATAGATGTACTCCCAAACACGATTAAGGGTGAAAAGCTCCGCGAGTTGTTTGCCTGTTAGGTGTTTTTCCCTTTTTGTATTGTTCAGCACAAATTATCATAAATGCTGACGGCTTTTTTACCACACTTGCAGCGCTTTGTCACCTTGTCAGCAAAGCTATCGCCTGAACTTTATTTGTTGTCGTATAAAACCCAAAATCAAGAAATCTATTCTGTTCAATTAATTTTGGATAGAAAACAATCGCATTGCTACCATGATATAAAATCATACAATACCCTACAATACTTTATTTGCAATCGCTTTCTCCTCTTGCATGGATTTTAACATTATTTCAATGTGCCTTCGCTTTTCTAAAAAAGAGCGCACATTTTCTATATCCTTTTTATAGATATATTTTCAAGCAACCTTTCTGCCGTCTCTGTATTTCAAATAATAATATTTTTTCTCGCAAACCATCTTTTATGATATTGTACCTTTCGGTAAAATGATAAACTCGCTTTGATACTTTGCAAGCATATATTAAATCCTTTACTTTTCTTGCTTTAGTATGATTACCAATCACCTGCCTATTCTTATCATAGGCAACATAATCAAAAATATTAACAAACTGTTGTTCAAAGCAAAATACATTTGAGAATATTACTCCTTGCACAGTAGAGAAATTGCAGATTTATGAAGATTAAAAGATACTTAGGAAAAATAATAAAATTAGAAATGATTACTTCAAATTATTTTAGTGTATAATTAATTAAAGGTCTCGTAATTGAGACCTTACTATTTACGACTCAGAAGTTGCGACTAAATCAGAACCAGATGATGCAATGTTATGGACTATTACATCACCAATTTTTATTGGTCCAGTAATGTTTACTTTATGAATTTCCCTCATAACATCAAAAATCATTTCTTTTGGAATTTCTGGAACAGTCTTTACTGCAACTCTCTTTTCCCCTGCTTTAACAGTTGAAGTTACAGTTCTCTTAGGAGAAATTACTTCCGTTTCAGCATATTTCTTTCCTCTTTGGCAGGTGTTACCTGTAACTGAGATAACCTTGCCATTATCAACACTTACCTTTAGTTGACAGCCAAGAGGACAATTAATACAAGTTAGTTCAGTTATTTCCATTTTCAATTTCCACCTTTAAATCTGCTTCTACAGGTCCCATGATTTTAACACTTTCCATTTCACCAGGAGCAAGAACAGCCTTCTTTATTCGTTTAATTTCAACGCCGTTACTCTTAACAACTATGTAAGAATTTCTATAGTTATCATTTACACGGAAGCGAATAGTTAAATCGGTTCTATTCTTTTCAATCTTCTGAGGAACAGTATATCTAACTCCAAAACCTGTGGTTACACTGAAATATTCCTTTATTTTATTTTCTTGCATTACATACTTTGCAGCACTCTTTCCGGCAGTTGTTGCCTCTTCTGAAACAAAGTCAACAAGGTCATGTACATGTAATACATTACCACAAGCAAAAATACCATCACCTGCTAAATATTGATCATCAACAATAGGACCTCCAGTTATTGGAGAGAGATCAATTCCAGCTTTCTTTGAGAGCTCATTTTCAGGAAGTAAGCCAACAGATAGTAATAGTGTATCACACTCATATCTAATTTCTGTTCCTTTAATTGGATTTCTATTGCTATCAACTTCACTAATTGTGACAGCTTCAACCCTTTCTTTACCTTCAATATTCACTACAGTATGAGAAAGAAGTAAAGGAATATCAAAATCATTTAAGCATTGAACAATATTTCTTTTTAAGCCACCAGAATATGGCATTAATTCAGCAACAGCTAACACCTTTGCACCCTCCAGTGTCATTCTTCTTGCCATAATTAAGCCAATGTCTCCAGAGCCTAAGATTACAACTCTTTTACCTACTAGCTTACCTTCGATATTCATCAAATGCTGAGCAGTTCCTGCAGAAAAAATTCCAGCAGGTCTATAGCCTGGTATATTAAGAGCTCCACGAGGACGCTCTCTACACCCCATTGCCAAAATAATAGCTTTCGCTTGAAGTCTTACAACGCCTTCATTACTATTTACGTATGTTACTTCATGTGGCTTTAAGTCTATTACCATTGAAGTAAGTTTTGCTTCTATGTTTCTTTTTTCTGCTTCTTTAATAAACCTATTTGCATACTCAGGTCCGGTTAACTCCTCCTTAAAGGTATGAAGACCAAAACCATTATGTATACATTGATTTAAAATACCACCTAAGCTTTGAGATCGTTCAATAATGATAATATCTCTTAGACCCTCATCATATGCAGAAATAGCAGCAGCAAGTCCTGCAGCACCTCCACCAATTACTATAAGATCCTTCACAAAATCACCTCAGAACCATCTTCGTTCTTTTTAACATCTTCAAGCTTACATCCTCTTTCTCTAGCAATGATGTCCATTACCTTAATTGAACAGAATCCACCTTGGCATCTACCCATACCAGCTCTAACTCTGCGCTTTATTCCATCAAGAGTAGTTGCACCTCGTTTTATTGCCTCAACAATTTCTCCTTCAGAAATTTCCTCACAACGACAAATAATATTTGCATATCTATTGTCTGTAGTAATTAATTTATTTCTTTCATCAATACTCATAGAGGCAGCCTTTGGAATTCTATTACGCTTTAGTACTGGATTTTCCTTTTTCTTTGCCTTTAATCTTGCAGATACTTGCTGACTTATATATTCACCAATAGCTGGTGCAGAGGTGAGTCCTGGAGAATCAATTGC
>NZ_JAXEGN010000226.1:0-25242 GCF_034103065.1 Bullifex sp.
TAAATGCTGCGTAGCAAAGATGACCAACTATATTGGCTTCTTTCTTTTCAAGCTTAAGTTTTGTTTCCTTAACTCGTTTCATATAACCTCAAAACTGATTACTCTGATTTTCTATGTATTTTTTAACGGTTTCCTCAGATATGCATCCAACAGTTTCAACATAGTAAGAATGATTCCAAACCATATGAGCAAGTTCTGTAATGAACAAGATTTATCTACATAATTTATTATATCACATGCATATGTTTTAGCAATTACTATTTTGAGCTTTCATCTCGGTAATTGAATTACCGAGGATTCCCGCTTAATATCCTAAAGATGAAGTAATTGAAATACTAAAGCAATGTATTTAAGAAGATAAATAAAAAAGCAATCTCCTAGAATATTTAAAGGTATTTTAGGAGATATTTTTTTTAATAATAGCGTTAAAACTTTATTTATTATAAAGAATAAGATAAAAAATTTTCGATAGTAGTAGTCATATTTTCTCTATTGTGATATTTTTCCATTGCAATGTTAAAACGTAATGAGAATATAAGAAATATTGCTATAATAGCTCACGTTGACCATGGCAAAACAACATTGGTTGACGCACTGTTTAAGCAAAGTGGCCTTGTTGGAAAAGGTATGGATGTAGATAGAGTCATGGACTCTGGTGATATCGAAAGAGAAAGAGGTATCACAATTAGTGCTAAAAACTGCGCAATTAACTACAAGGGCGTAAAAATTAATATTATCGATACTCCGGGACACGCAGACTTTGGCGGTGAAGTTGAACGTGGACTAAGTATGGTTGATGGTGTAGTCCTTTTATGTGATGCAGCAGAAGGCCCTCTTCCTCAGACAAGATTCGTACTTGAAAAGGCTTTAGGAAAGAATCTTCCTGTAATTGTTGTAATTAATAAAATAGACCGTCCTGATGCACGAGCTGAAGAAGTCTTAAATGAAGTTTATGACCTTCTTCTCGAGTTAAGTAGTGATGAAAACATCTTAGAAGTACCAGTATTCTATGCAAATGGTAGAAAAGGTGTTTGTGGTACTTCTCTTGATGATATTAAGGATAATTTATATCAACTCCTAGATTGCATTATTGATTATATTCCAGCTCCGGAATATGACGATAGTGAGCCATTCCAGATGTTAGTAAGTGATTTATCATACTCTGACTTCTTAGGACGCTTAGCAGTTGGTAAGGTAATTAACGGTAGCGCAAGTACTAATGATTCTCTTGTTTGCTTAAAAGAGAATAGAGAAGAAAACCTTCGTGTTACAAGACTACAAGCTTATGATGGTCCTGTATTTAAAGAAGTTCCTTCTATTTCTGCTGGTGATATCGTTGTACTTTCTGGCGTTAGTGATGTTTCTATTGGTGATACAATTTGTACTAAAGAAGAAAAGAAAGCTCTTCCTAGAATTAAAGTAGATGAACCAACAGTTTCAATGCTCTTTTCTAAGAACATTTCTCCACTTGCTGGTAGAGATGGAAAGATGGTTACGAGTGCTAAGATTTGGGAACGTCTTCAAAAGGAAGCATTAAGAAATGTTTCTATTAGAATTGAGAAAAATATGGATGATACCTTTACAGTTAAAGGAAGAGGTGAATTCCAAATGGCTATTATCGTAGAAGAGATGAGAAGAGAAGGCTTTGAGCTTTGTGTTGGTCGTCCTCATATCATCTTTAAAACAGATAGCGAAGGTAGAAAGACTGAGCCTATCGAGGTACTTTTAATTGATTGTCCTGAGGAATCAAGTGGTATCGTAATGGAAAAGCTTGGCAAACGAAAGGCAATTATTAGTGATATTACATATACTGCTGGAGATAGAGTTAAGATTAGATTCGAAATCCCTTCAAGAGGCTTAATTGGTTATAGAGATGAATTCTTAACTGATACCAAGGGCTTTGGTATTATGAATAGCTATTTAAAAGGCTATGAACCATATAAAGGTGATTTCCCTGATCGTTTCTCAGGCTCTCTTGTTTGCGATAGAGCAGGTACTGCTGTTGCTTATGGTATTTGGGAACTTGAAGATCGTGGTAGAATGTTTATTGTACCAGGTGATGAAGTATATGAAGGTGAAGTAGTAGGTGAAAGAAATAGAGAAGGGGATTTAATGCTTAATCCTACTAGAACTAAGAAACTTACAAACCTTAGAGCATCAGGAAAAGATGAAGCTGTTTCATTAACTCCTGTAGTTAAACCTTCCCTTGAGCAAGCAATTCAGTTTATTAAAGATGATGAGCTTGTTGAGGTTACTCCTAATGCAATTAGAATGTGTAAAAAGATTTTGGATACTCAAAAGCGTAAGATTTTCAATAATCGTGGAGAAATTCCAGAATATTTACAGTAAATAAAAAGAAATAGCTCTCATTTTAGAGAGCTATTTTCAACTTAAAGTATTACTCCAACAGGACAGTGGTCACTACCCATTACATCATTTAAAATCAAAGCATCTTTAATTTTATCAACAAACCTATTTGAAACAACAAAGTAATCGATACGCCACCCTGTATTCTTTTCTCTTGCTTTAAATTTATAAGACCACCAAGAGTATTTAATTGTATCAGGATATTTATTTCTAAAAGAGTCTGTAAATCCCCTTGATAGTAAGCGAGTAAAGTCATCTCTTTCTTCTTGAGTAAAGCCTGCATTTCTCAAATTTGTCTTAGGATTTTTAATATCTATTTCCTTATGAGCTACATTTAGGTCTCCGCAAAATAGTACAGGCTTCTTCTTATCTAGTTCTACCAAATACTCTTCAATTGCACTGTTATAAACTCTTCTGTAATCAAGGCGCTTTAGTTCAGTTTGGCTATTTGGAATATAAGCACAAACTAAATAAAAATCATCATATTCAGCAGTAATTACTCTACCTTCTGTATCATGTTCTTCTATTCCAATTCCATATGTTACAGATAAAGGTTCAATTTTAGAAAGGATTGCTGTACCACTATAACCTTTCTTTTCTGCATAACTAAAATACTTATGGTAATCCTTTAATTCTAATTCAATTTGACCTTCTTGAATCTTTGTTTCTTGAAGACATATGATATCTGGGTTTTCTTCCTCCATGAATGAATAGAAGTTTTTACCCACAATAGCTCTTAGCCCATTAACATTCCAACTAATAATTTTCATGATTATATAATACCATTACTTATCAAAATCTTCTATTAATATTTATATTAAATAAATTCTAATAAAAATTAAGTGATATGAATATTAAAACTATATAAAATATCAATGAAAATAATTAAATATTTATAATTAAAAATACGATAATAAGATATTTATACATGTTAAATTTAATATAAATCATTGATTATTTATATAAAAAATCAGCCTCTGCATTAGAGGCTGAAAGAGGAAATTAGAATTAATTAAAGTGTGCCATTTACGATTGCATCAACAACTTGGCTACCAACTAAGAAGTTATTCTTTCTTGCTGTTGCAAAGATATCTGCTGATTCAACTGAATCATCTGATGCAAGAGAATCATCAATAGACCAAAGACTTTCTGGGGTTGAACCATACATAAATACATCCATATTTACGCTGTCTCTGATAACAATATATTTATCAAGAAGATTATAACGATCAAGAACAACTGCTAAAGCAATATCTTCCATTTCTGTTAATGCATATGGATCTGGAGCTCCGTATGTTTTTGTCATTAATAATGCATTAGCTTCATCATGTTCACCTTTCCAGTAGTTATCACCTGTGACGGTTGTTCCTTTCTGAACTTTTGGATCTCTAGTTGCCCACTGCGCATTATCAAATGTGCGAGCCATTACTCTCTTTGTTTTTTCAGTTGTTGAAAGTTCTGTATCTTTAACAAGTTCATATACTCTATTAGTTAAATCTTGATTAAGAAGCTTGTATGATGCTGAATCATAGCCTTCATCATGATACCAAGTTGTTGCTTCAATATCTTTCATTTCACGAGGATCAGCATGGTGTCCTAAATCGAAGTCGATACAAGCTGTAATAACAAATACATCACCCATTACTGTATATTCTCTTGATGAACCTGCACATCCTGTTGAAAGGAAATAACAATCAGAAAAATCAAAGCGATTATCAGATAATACAGCTTGAAGAGACATTGCACTATTTACTTTTCCCATTCCTGTTAGATAAAGAGCAACACCATCTTTTACATAAAGCTTATTATTTTCAAAGCCACCTTTAATATCGTATTCTTCACCATCTTTAACGTAAGCTTCATAGTAATACTGTGCTTCACCAGGGAAATCTCCTGATAAATCACCAATTTCAAATTTTGGAAGAATTAATACTTTTACAGGTGTTTTCTCAACTTCCATTGCACCTTGTGCAAAAAGACAAGTAGTACAAGCAAGAACGAGCATCAAAACAAAAGTGATACATTTTTTCATTATTTTGCCTCCAATAAGATTTTATTTGTGCACTACTTATCATTTATGCAACAAATTAGTCAATACAGTGAAGTAAAAATACAAAAAAATGCAACATTAATTAAATAAAATGATACATTAACAAGAATAAGGTACAATAAAATCGAACAAATCTGTTGCAATATTTGATATAACCAAAAGTAAAAATTTAGATAATAAAATAAAAAACACATATAAAATGATAATATCTATTATTAAAAATAATATAAAAATAAATATTATAAATATAGAAACTATATTATATTAATAATTATAAGTATTTTATTATCATATTTTACATATATTATTTTAATGATTTTTATTTATAAACAATATCTGACTATATTTTTTAACACTTGCAATGACTATGAAGCAGTTGTATTCATTTGTATAATCAATGATATGTCGACATAGATATACTATTAATAGTTTATTTGCTAAAGTCTGTAGACCAAGCCCTTTTTAAAATATCAGGCATTTGTCTATATTGGTAATATCCCATTTTTTCAGGACTAAGATCATTCTTTCCTTGAATCCATTCAATTGTATGTCCTAGACATCCATAGGAATATTGCTTTATGGTGTATTCCATTTCCTCCTCCAATGATTCTACTTCAAGATAGCGACATAGAACTTCTATCTCTTGTTTGATGTAAAATTCCAGTATGTATTCACTGAGGCTATTTTGTGATTTATCTTGAAATGCATTACGGAAGAAAGCCCTCTCTTCCCAAATTCTTTGGAACATCCTAACTATCATATCTTCTCCATTGATAATATCAGCTTGTTTTTTCCGTTTCATATATTTGCATAAAAATCCAAGCAATAAGATGATATTTATCATGAAAGTGGTAGTAGAAGGTATTTCTTTTCGCATAACAACTGCCACATCGATTACTAACTTGAATACTATCCACAAATTTTATCTTGGCAATTTTAATTAGTGTTTTTGCCAAAAGCCTTTTTATTCTAGCTTTAAATTTCATAGATATCCTTTGTGATTACATTGCTTTTTTTTAATTCAACACAAAAATATCGATTTAATAATAGGTGATTCTATATGAACGATTTTTCCAGTGTTAAAGGAAAGGTTGCCGTAGTAACTGGAGTTACTTCGGGTTTAGGAAGGCAATGGCAGAATTATTTGCATCAAATGGGATGAAGGTTGTTGTTTGCAATCGCAGAAGTGAGAATGGAGAAACTATCACACGTGCTATTAATGCTTCTGGTGGTAAAGCTATATTCTGCCGTGCAGATGTTTCAGTAGAGGATGATGTTAGACGCGTTATGGATACAGCTGTTAGTACTTTTGGTGCTTTAAATGTAGTTGTAAATAATGCTGGTGCTAGTTGTCTCATTAAACCAATACACGAGTATGATACTGATGATTTCAAGAGAGTTACAGATATTGACTACGTTGGTGTGTTCCTTGGTATGAAATATGGTGTAAAAGCAATGCTTAAATCAGGAGCTCATGGATGTAGTATTATCAATATTTCATCTGCAGAAGGACTTAAGGGTAGTGCTAATTTTGCACCATATAGTGGTGCAAAACGTGCTGTAATCAGTCTCAGCTAGACCACTGGTATGGATTATGCAAGACATGACATCACAGTTAACTGTATTTGCCCAGGTGCATTTGATACAGAAATCTATGATACAATTAGTCTTGAACAGCGTGAACTAACTCAGTCAATGATTCCAAACGGTCGCTTTGGTATTCCAATTGAGATTGCTTATACAGCACTCTTCCTTGTATCTGATATGGCACGTTATATTACTGGTGCAGTTATCCATGTTGATGGTGCAATGTCTTCTGGAAATTATAATGAAGTACCATGGTCCGAACCTGATCAGAGAAATAAAATAAACATATTCTCTGCTATTCATTTAATTGATGATCAACAGAGAATATTTATGTTTACTATAATGCTTGTTAATCTTACAATTAACTATATTTATAAATCCAAACCTTATTTTCTTTCTTTGATAAATTAATCTTGTATATACTAATTTAAGGTTTTTTTGTATATAAATGTTTCATAAATGCATAATAATTTCATCAATTGTAATATTGATATTTAGTAAAAATATTATAAAACTATATTATACAAATATCAAAAACTCATAAAAATGTATTTAATAATATAATAATGCTTAAATAATTATATAAATTATTTTTAGTAACAATATTTTAATAAAGTTGTTTTTATATTTAAAAACCATATTGCATTTATTTTGTTAATGTGGTTGAGTTGTTACTCGGTATTTTGTGCTTTTTAGGAGGCGTATATTTGTCAGAATCAGTTTTTGTTTCTGTTCCTTCAGTTAAAGGAAAGATAACTTTTAAAAAGAAAAAGGATGCAGTGTATGTCCTTTTTGAATATGAAAGAGTATATAATGCTGAAAAAAAATATAATGTTCCTAAAAGAGTAGTAATTGGTAAACTTAATGATGAAAATGATCGTTCTCTTATGATACCTAATGAAAACTACCACGAGTACTTTCATAGTGAAATCTCAAATAATGATATAGTAGAAAATAAGAGAAGTAATGTACTCTCAATTGGTACTTATCTTGTTATTAATAGTTTATTAAAGAGTAGTGCAATTCAAATCAAAATGGATGAAATTTTCCAGGAAACAAGTGACTTACTAATTGATTTAGCTGCATATTCATTGGTTTATAAGAATTGCAATAATCTATTTTATAATGATTACATTAATTCTCATCCTCTTTTTACTAACCATATGGAGGTATTTAGTAATTCAAAAATATCTAACATTATTGAAAACATTTCTTTTAGACAATTTTCTAACTTTATAAAGGCTTTAAACGAAAATTCAGATAAAGATCAAATAATAAATATTACATATGGAAAAATCTCAGGTGTTGATAACATTTTTTGTTTTGAAGCTTGGGATAATAGAGGTGCTCTTGTTAATTATGATATTGTACCAGATGACAATGTTTCTAGTACAAACATTATAAGCTTTGTTCTAAAGCTTAAGAAGTTAGGGTATAAATATTTTTCATTAACATTAGACTTTGCTAATCTTTCTAAAGATATTATTGATTTATCAAAATTCAATGATATCACTATTTTTGTTAATAATTTAAATAATGATGAAAGAAACAAAATAATCGCATCTGTAGTTGGTACCTTTGAAAATGATAAGGATGCTTATAATGTATCTAACAGAATCTATTTTAAAGAGAGTAAAATAAATAGTGATTACTTTGGTTCTGATTATTATGCCTATATAACATTTGATAAAGATAAAGCTAAAAAAGATCAAATATACTATGAAAATAGAATTCATAGAATAAAAAACTATTTGGAAGCTTTAATTGGTCTACATTATATACCAAGAGAAGAAGTAACAAATTATTTTTCTCTATACTATGATGAAAAAGGAAAGTTAGTAAAATTTGAAGAAAAGAATACATTAAATGATGATTTAAAATACTCAGGGTATAACGTTTATTTATCATCAAAAAAGTTTGATATTGATGGGGTTATTAAATATAGTAAGTTAAATGATGTAATACTAATAAAGGATGTTTTTGCTTCTTTGAGTAGTGTTAAAAACCAAGGCAATGCTTTTGATACTCTTTGTTTTATCAATTTTATAGTAACAAATATAAAAAAAATAATTGAAGAAAAGTGCGCTGGCGAAAGTATTAATGACGTCATTAATGAGCTTGAAAAAATAAAGGTTATTAATGATGGTAAGAGTTATTTACTATGCAATTCAATTACAAAATATCAAAGTAAAATATTACAACTATTCAATCTATCAAATAGTGATATAGAGAATTTTGCACTTTATTTATCTCAATTAATTGGTGAAAATGATGATTTAAGTAGAAAGATTGGATGAATCGAAAATTCAAATTAATATTCCTATATTGGAATATTAAAGATAAATTGTACTAATAGTAAGGTTTAAGGAAGTTATATTATATCTAATAAAATTAATGTAATAATAAGAATTAAATATATATAATAAGATATGATATCTATATAATAAATTAATAATTATCATATTATAATTTATAAAAAATTAAATCATAGATTATTTATTTGATTTTATTTATTGTAGATTTTAATATTTAAGCTTATAATGGTAAGAACATGGAGGAATTATGGCAAAGACTGTTGCATTTCATTTGCAGAAGGGTGGAGTAGGAAAGACAACAATTTCTGGTACTCTAGCTTGTCAGTCTGCGCTATCAGGTCATAAAACATTAATTATTGACTGTGATCCTCAGGGTAATATTTCATCCTGGTTTTTAAAAGAACCTCCAAAATATGAACTTGCTGATGTCTTACAGGGTAAATGCTATGTTAATGATGCAATAGTAAAAATTCCTGCTGTAGATAATCTATATATTTTACCTACCTTTGGTATAGGTGGAACATTAAAGCTATATTCAGAAACCAAGCTTGCTGAAGAGCCTTTTGTATTACAAGATTTAATTGGGGAAGTAAGCGAAAACTTCGAACGAATAGTTTTAGATCTTTCACCTGGCCTTGGCAGATTAGAAAGAAGTGCACTTATCGCAAGTGATGAAGTAATATCACCAATGATAAGTGAAGTGTTTAGCTTAGATGGTCTTGAGATCTTCATTCATGAGCTTATGAAGATTCGAAAGAATATGAGGGCAAATGTTAAACACAATAAAGTTATCATAAACTCATATGACTCACGTATTAAGCAACACAGAGATATTTATGCTGCTGCGCTAAAGGCTAAGAATTACGAAGTCTATTTAATTCCAGTAGATCCTATATTCAGGAAATGCCAAGAGGCTGGTAAAGCTCCCCAAGGATTTAAGGTGAATGGGCGAGGTATGAAGAATTCTACAATTGAAGCTTTTGAAAAGTTAAATAAAGACGTTTGGAAGTAAAAAGGAGTATAAAAGAAAATGGCTTTAAAGAAATCAGGTAATGATGACAATCTGTTTAATGAATATGCAAGTCCTAGTGAGGCCAAGGCAAAAGAAGTCTTTGCATCTAGCCGACCAGAGAAGGAAAAAAAGATTTTAACTACATTTTCTATTGAACCTTCATTTAAAGCTGAACTTGAAGAATTATTTTCTGATTTAGGTTTAGGTTGGGCTGCAGGTGTCAGATTTGCTCTTAAAGAGTTCTCAAAAAAATATAAAGATTGAATAAAACTCATATAAGTTTGCAATTATTTTAATTCAAATTTATTAAAAGATTATTTGTTTTTTTATATTTAATTTTTATCGATAATATATAATCCCTATGAAAGCTTTATATAAATATATAACAGAAGGTTATTCTGGAGCAGGACTTATTATTACTTTTGAAGATGAAGTATTATTTCAATTAAGAAAGTATCCTCGCTCATGGGCTTTTATTGGTGGTGGATTTGATAAAACAAAAGATAAAGATTTTCTTGATACTGCAATTAGAGAAGTCTTTGAAGAAAGTGGTATTAAAATAAATAAAGAAGATGTTGATAAAAAAGCTATACATAAGCTTGGATTTGGTAGATATAAATGGGTCCTCTATCATGCATCTTTATCAAAACGCCCTACCATAAATGGAAAAAAAGAGTTTTCTAATGAATACATCAAATATAAATGGGTGAAGATTAATAATTATCGATTCCAACTAAATGAAAAAGAAAAGAAGCACTATAGATTGTACTTCTTTGTCTCTTATCAAATGAAGGTATTACAGAAAAGGCTTACTTTTTTCTAAATTTTTCAAGCATCGCGCTTAGGGCTGCTAGTTTATCTTCAGTAGAAGATTCTTCTTCACCTGCAACTTTATTACTAATTAATGATGACGGAATTTCCTCAATAAAACGAGATGGAAGGCAGAGATGGTTTTCTCCCATTCTATCTTTTCTGTTTTCACAATAGGTAATAGTTAATTCCTTTTTAGCTCTTGTAACAGCAACATAGAAAAGACGCCTTTCCTCCTCAATATTTTGAGGGTTTTCTTCTAATGCGCGACTTGAAGGAATGATGTTATCTTCAATACCTGCTAAGTAAACAGTATTAAATTCCAGGCCTTTTGCAGCATGCATTGTCATTAAGTTTACTTTTCCCTTTTCAACATCGCTATTTTCTTCACCTAAGATCATAACAAGATTTAGATAATCCCTTAGAGAGGTATCTGGATTAGATTTTTCATAGCGACTAATTCTTTGTCGCAAGAATTCTAATGACTGCATTTTATAGTCAACAGTTTTTGGACTTTCAGGATAGTCCTCATGAAGTTTTTCTCTATACGAAATGTCATCAATAATTGTTGAAAGTAAATTAGCCTTTTGATTATTCTCTGCTAAATTCTGCCAAGTGATAATCATTTGAACAAAGTTCTTTAAAGCTTCCTGTGTTTTACTATTAATTGGAGCATCTTGAGCATATGCAAAATCTGAAATAGCATCAAATAGAGTAGTCTTTTTCTTATCTGCCCATTGACGTAGCTTTTCAATTGTTACTCTACCAATACCTCTCCTTGGAGTGTTAATAATCCTTAATAGTGATACATCATCATCAATATTAACAATTACTTTAAGATAGCATAGTAAATCTCTAATTTCTTTTCTGTCAAAAAAACTTTGACCACCAGAAACTTGAGTTGGAATAGAGTTTTCCATTAAAGCTGTTTCAAGCTTTGAGAGCAAAGTATTAGTCCTTACAAGTACGGCGAAATCAGAGTAGGCAAGACATTCCTTTCTTGATCGGTCTTTTATTTGCTGTGCAATATAATAGGCTTCCTCTTCTTCATCCTCATTGCTAGTTACATAAATTTGGCTACCTTTAGAGTCCTCTGTCCATAGCTTCTTTTCTTTACGTTTTTCATTGTGTGTGATAATAGTGTTTGCAGCTTCAAGAATATTGCCACTACAGCGGTAATTTCTTTCAAGCTTAAATTCCTTTAGAGATGGAAAATCATGTTCAAAATTTACAATATTTTGATAGTTAGCACCACGCCAAGAATAAATTGATTGATCATCATCACCAACAACTGCAATATTTTGATATTTTTTAGCTATCATTGTGACAAACTTATATTGAAGTAAAGAAGTATCTTGGAATTCATCTACTAAAATATACTTAAATCTTTCTTGTACAGCATTTAAGACATCAGGACATTTTTCAAAGATTTTAATTGGAAGTAAAATTAAATCATCAAAATCTACAACGTTATATGCTTTTTGGGTAGCTACAAATTCCTTATAAATTTCATCTAAAGCACTATCTTTTTTTTCAATAGCCTTATGGCGTTCACACTTAATATCAGAAAAGAGCTGAAGTAGTGAATTAATATTGTAGTTAGATAACTCATAGCCAAGGCTGACGATAACATTTCGTAGTAGTGAAGTGTTATCATTAGTATCATAAACTGTAAAGTTATTTTTATATCCTAAGTGCTGGATATATTGCTTTAAGAGTCCTAGGCCAAATGAATGGAATGTCGTAGCTGTAATATGCTTATATTTATTTTTAGTTAAAGCATTTATACGCTCTTTCATCTCTTTTGCAGCTTTATTTGTAAAAGTTAATGCAAGAATTTCTTTATCATTAATTCCTTCTTCAAGCATATATGCAATTCTATAGGTGAGCATTCTGGTTTTACCAGATCCTGCACCAGCAATAATTAAGGAAGGACCATTGATATTTGCAGCCGCTTTTGCTTGTTCACTATTAAGCTCTTTAACTAAATCTATTGACATACAAGGATGTAACCTAGCAGTAAATTTATTAATTATCAAGGGGGCAAAAGAGAGGAAAACATTTGATATTTAAAGCTATTTTTTCCTCTATAAATAGTTATAGAATCATTAATATTTTTTGCTCACATTATTCATATTTTGAAGTTATTCTCCACATATTACTATTTATTCTTCTTATACGGTTCATTAAAAACGACCTCTCAGAATAATAAAGTGTTTCACTAGGAGGGTAATTGGATGATTAAGAAAATTCTTTTATCACTAGTTTTAACACTATTATTTAGTTCTTTATTTGCATCTGAAATTTCAAAAATGATGCAATAGAAAGTACCAAAAACAATAGCATTACACTTGCTATAGCTAAGGAACAATTAGAACAAAATATTCGTTCTTCTCAAGTACTTGCTTCTTATTTACCTGAGATCTCTCTAACTGGTTCAGTATCGTCACATGGTTCCTTAGCTTCAGGTAGTTTCACTCCTTTTAATGCAAATATTAATGCAGGTATTAGTTGGAGTATTGGAGCTTCTTTTATTGGTAAAAACGAAGCATATCTAATTTTGAATAAGAATAGAAATATTAAGAGTAAAAATCCTAATTCACTTAAATATCAATAAAAGGAATATGATTTAAAATTAGTAAAGTAAAAAATAGGCGGATGATTCATCCGCCTAAACCATTAAAAGAAGCTTGAAATAAATATTTCAAGTCCAATAATTATTAATATTATACCACCAAATATATTTGCCTTTCTTCCCAGCTTTGATCCAGCTTTTTTACCAAGGACTAAACCGAATGTACAAATAATAAAGGTTACAAGAGCAATAATCCCACTTGCAGAAAGCGCATGTAATGCATCGTACTCTGCAATGGTAAAGCCAACTGAAAGTGCATCAATACTAGTTGCAATTCCTTGTACTATTAACTTCTTAAAAGTAAGAATAGTGCATTGCTCATGTACTTCCTCTTCCTCATCTTTTTCTCTAATCATAGAAATACCAATGTATGAAAGAAGTATTAAAGCAATGTATGGTATTACCTTTTCTAGTGCAGAGAACCAGTTGATAATCGTATGAACACAAACCCATCCGATTATAGGCATTAACGCTTGGAAAAAAGCAAAAGTAAAGGCAATTAGTATTACCTTTTTCTTTGTCATTCTACACTCATTTAAGCCATTTGCTAAGGAAACAGAGAATGCATCCATCGCAAGACCTATTCCAAGTGCAATGCTATTAATGAAAAATACACTATTCATAATTAATCCTTTTCAATTTCAATTGCTGCTACTGGACACATTTCATGGCAACAGTAACATCTAACACATTTATTTTGATCAAGTGTTACCTTATTGTTTTGTAGTGATAGTGCCTTAGCCGGACAAATATCAATACACCTCTTACATCTTATGCACTTTGTTTCATTAAAGTTAGGAGTAGGGCGCTTTTGAGCTTTTTTCCTATCTAATGAACGAGTCAGAAAAGGTATTAATAGGGACTTAATTAAACCTTCCTTTTTAGCAACATCAACAATTCTAAAATCTTTAATAACTAAGGAATTAGGATTTTCAATTGTCCAAGTTGGATTTAAGTTGGTAAGGCCTTTTCTCTTTCCTTCATTTAATATTGGGATATCACCATCTTTATATCCCATAATTATTCTCATCGCTTCATCAGCTTCAAAGCAATCAGAAGAACCGATTAATAGGCCAATTTGTCTAAGTGTACCATTTGCAGGACCAGGACCTTCCATACCAATAATTGAATCAACAATGCCATAGGAAGCTCCACTTTCTTTAAAAATATCACAAATTAAGGACGCAAACTTCTCTCGTGATGCCGCCTTAATGTGGCATGGACTTTTATTTAAGCCTGGAAGTGTTCCAAACATATTCTTTACACATCCAGTTAAATACATAAGCTCATGAGTTTTAAACTTAGCAAGAGAGATGACTACATCAACTTCATCTAGAACTGCAGCCATAGTAAGCTTTGTTTTTCTATTTATTTTGTGTACTCTAGGATTAGCAGCAAAGTTTACCCAAGTTGCATTAGTTTTCTCACATACATCTGCTATTTTACAGTTCTTACCATGAAATTGAGGAGTATGAAGACCTGGGGAATCACCAACTAAAACCTCTTTAGCACCTTTTTGTTTACAAATATTAACCATTGCTTCAACTACAACAGGGTTAGTAGTAATTCCAAGTTCCGGCTTACTATCTGATAAGATATTTGGTTTTAATAATACCTTTTTATTTTCAACTACTGGGAAATCAGAGTTTTCAATAACCTTTAGTAATGAGGAATAAACCTCTTCATACTCATATGTTGGACACTTTTGAATTGCAACTTTACTCATCTCTTTTCCTTATTAAACAGGCGTATAATGGACCTAAATTATTAGCTGTATCAGGAAGAATAATTCTGCCATACATCCTTTCTTCACTAAATTCTAAATTAATATCTACTATATCAAATAAACCTGCTTTTCTCTTTAATAGCTTTTCAATTACCTTTTCATCCTCTTCAGGGTTTATTGAACAAGTTGAATATAAAATATAGCCACCTTTTTTAACCGCATCAAAAGCACTGGCAAGAAGAGCATATTGCTCGATGGCAAGTCTTTTAGGTCTAGAAGGAGACCACATAGCTAAATGTTTTTCGCTTTTAATTACATGACGCTCACTAGAGCATGGGGCATCAAGGAGAATTGCATCATACGCTTCCTTTTCATGAAGTCCCCATGTTGATGCATCGTAGCATGTTGTATTTATTTTCTCATGCCAGGAGAGTGGTGTGTGTGATTTTATTACCTCATCTAATCGCTGTTTTCTATCTCTTGATCTATCATTAGCGGTGAGTGTAATTTCGCCATTCATCCTAGATAGCATAACTAAGGTTTTACCACCAGGTGCTGCACACATATCAAGGACTCTATCACCTTGTTTTAATGGAAGAAGAGAAGCAACTAAAATAGAGGCTCTGTCTAAGAAATATTCATTAGTTAAGTTTTCAGAAAAACTTACACTCTCATTATCCTTTAACAGAGCTGCTTTTAAAGATAAATATCTTTCATTATATATTGCACTATAGTAGTTATCGAATGCTTCTAGTCGTTTAATTCTTTCTTTTTCAGCTTTTTCCTTCTTGTTGCCCATAGAGACATATGATAGAAAAAATTATAAAAGTGTTCTATAGAGTCCTATATAAAACCATAAAGATCCTGCTAAAACGAAGGTATGCCAAATAGCATGGTAGTGTGGAATCTTTTTAATTGCATAGAAGACTACACCCACAGAATATGTAATACCTCCACCAATTAGGTAGTAAAGTAATTCTTTTGGAATAAATGGAACAACATCGTTCCAAAATAGAACAATACACCAACCCATCAATAGGTATAAAATTGGATGAAGGGGTTTTAGTTTACCCCAAAAGATTAGTGTAAACCCAACTCCTATTAAAGCTAAGAACCACATAAAAAATGTTAAGTAAATACACTTTTGGCTTCCAACATATAATAAAATTGGAGTGTAAGTTCCTGCAATTAAGAAGTAGATGTTACTATGGTCTAAAATTCTACAAACTCTTTTTGCATTACCTCTTTTTAAATAGTGGTATAAGCCTGAAGCTGTATAGAGTAAAATATTAGAAAGTGCAAAGATAATAAAACCAACTTTAAGAGGTAATGGGGTTGTACTTTTAAACTTAAAGATAACTAAGAATAATCCGATAATAGATAAAAAGGACCCAAAGAAATGTGTATAAGCATTTTCTCTTTCTGCCTTTTTATCATCATAAACCTGTAGTGTTATGTGTTTTTCAAGCCAATTCATAGCTTTAATAATAGAAATGTTACTATAAATCGTCAAAGATAAAAATTAATACCCACAATAGTGAGTATTAACTATCATATGATTATATAGGTACCAATAAATCCAACTAGTAAGCCAAGAACCATTCCAGCAAATACTTGTGAAAATGAGTGTCCAAGCATAGTTTTTAAATGCTCTTGGTTAAAAAGTCCTTCATCATGGATTTGAGATAATATTTTTGACCATTCATTTATTACTTCAGCTTGCTTACCTGCTTCTTGTCTTACACCCATCGCATCATGCATAACGATAAAAGCAAAAACAAGGGAAATTGCAAAGGCAACAGAGCCAACTCCACTAGTTATTCCTATTGATGTAGTTAGCGCCATTACTGATGCTGAGTGGGAAGAAGGCATGCCGCCTGTTGTAATAAACATATGTTTATCAAACTTATAACCCATAAGAACTGCTATAAAAGGTTTTACTAATTGTGCGCTAACACAAGCTATAACTGCACAGATTAATGGTGCATTATGTAGAAAATCATCGTTAACTATTCTAATAATATTGTTCACATTTAGATTTTATATTTCATTCAGCTTTCTTGCAATATAAAAGAGATAATGATATTTTTTTTAGCATTATAGGAGATGCAATATGGGATCATCAATTACAAGGAAGATTTTAAGTGAGCATTTCATGGGTGGAAGTCTTAAAGCTGGAGAAAGCTTAGATATTAGAATTGACCAGACCCTGACTCAAGATGCAACCGGAACAATGGCTTATTTACAGTTTGAGGCTCTTGGCCTTGATAAGGTAAAAAATGAGCTTGCTGTTAGTTATGTTGACCATAATACTATTCAAGTTGGCTTTGAAAATGCTGATGACCATAGATATTTACAATCTGTTGCAGCTAAGAAGGGTGTAGTATTTTCTCGTCCTGGAAATGGTATTTGTCACCAAGTACACCTTGAAAGATTTTCTGCTCCAGGAAAGACTCTACTAGGATCCGACTCACACACTCCAACATGTGGTGGAATGGGCATGCTTGCAATTGGTGCAGGTGGACTTGATGTAGCTCTTGCTATGGCAGGTGTTCCTTTTACAATTATTGCACCTAAAGTAATTGAAATTAGACTTACTGGTAAACTTAGACCTTTTGTAAGTGCAAAGGATATTATCTTAAAGGTTTTAGAGCACTTTACCACAAAGGGTAATGTAAATACTGTTTTTGAATATACCGGAGAAGGTGTTAAAACTCTCTCTGTTCCTGAAAGAGCTACAATTTGTAATATGGGAGCAGAATGTGGTGTAACTTCTTCTCTTTTCCCTGCTGATGAGATAACAAGGGAATTCTTAAAAGCTCAGCATAGGGAAGTAGCATTTAGAGAACTTTCAGCTGATAGTGATGCCACATACGATGGTTTATTTGAAATTGATTTATCAACACTTGAACCATTAACAGCTTGTCCACATTCTCCTGGTAACATTATGAAGGTAAGTGAGCTTGAAGGAAAAAAGGTTGACCAAGTATTAATTGGTTCTTGTACCAACTCCTCATACCAAGATTTAGTTAAGGTTGGTCAAATCCTAGATGGTCATCACGTTGCCCCAGGTGTTTCACTTGGTATTGCTCCGGGGTCCCGTGAAGTATTTGAGATGATTAGCTGTGATGGAACTCTTACAAAGATGATCAAAGCAGGTGCAAGAATTTTGGAGAGTGCTTGTGGATTCTGTATTGGTAACCACTTTAGTCCATCAACTGATGGAGTTTCATTAAGAACAAATAATAGAAACTTTGAGGGTAGAAGTGGAACAAAGAGTGGCCAGGTTTACCTTGTTAGCCCTGAGACTGCTGCCATTTCTGCAATCACTGGTGTTTTTACATCACCCCTTAATCAAGATATTGTAAAGAGTGTAGAAAATATTAATGCATCCGACTTCTACACAGATGACTCAATGCTTATTTTCCCACCAGAGGATTCAAGTAATGTTGAAATAGTTAGAGGCCCTAATATTGGTCAGCCACCATATAATACTCCTCTTACTTCAGTTATTGCAGGTCAAGCTACAATTAAGGTAGGTGACAAAATTACAACTGACCATATTATGCCAGCTGGTGCAAGACTTAAATACAGATCAAATATTCCTCTATATTCAACATTTGTTTTTGAGGGTGTTGATAAAGATTTCTCAACAAGATGTTCAAATAGAAGAGATAATGGAATTGCAAACTTTATTGTTGCGGGCTATAGCTATGGTCAAGGTTCTTCAAGAGAGCATGCAGCACTATGTCCAATGTATTTAGGTGTTAAGGCTGTGTTTGCCCTTTCAATTGAACGTATTCACCAAGCTAATTTGTGTAATGCAGGTATCCTCCCATTAACACTTCTTTCTGAAGAGGATTATGAAAAGATTAGCCAAGATGATGAGTTAAAGCTTGATGATGCAATTAACCAAGTTAAGTCTGGCTCCTTAATTAAAGTAACAAACGTTACAAAAGGATATGAATTTGAATGTAAGTTAGATGTTACTGAAACTCAGAGAGATATGCTCTTAAAGGGTGGAAGACTTAATCAAATTAAGGAGAGCTTAAGATGATCGAAAGAGAAGTTGTATATATCGAAGGTGATGGAGTAGGTTCAGAAATTACTCCTATGATGATAAATGTCTTAGACAGTGCTATGGCTAAGGCTTATGGTGGCAATAAGAAGTTAAAGTGGACAGAGGTTTATGCAGGTGGAAAGGCTGAAAAACTTTTAGGTACAAACCTTCCAGAGGAAACACTTGAAAAAATTAAAGAAGTTGGACTTGCAATTAAAGGACCTTTAATGACTCCTGTTGGCAAAGGTGCAAGAAGCTTGAATGTTGCATTAAGACAGTCTTTGGACCTCTATGTATGTCTTCGCCCAGTTAAATACTTTACAGGAGTACCTTCTCCTGTAAAGCACCCTGAAAAGGTTGATATGGTTGTTTTCAGAGAAAACACAGAAGATATCTACGCTGGTATTGAGTGGGCTAGTGGTACAGATGAGGTAAAGAAGGTTATTGATTTCTTACAGCAGGAGATGAATGTTAAAAAGATAAGATTCCCTGAAACTTCAGCAATTGGAATCAAGCCTGTAAGTAAGGAAGGTTCAATAAGATTAATTAAAGCTGCAATTGATTATGCAATTGTAAATAAGAGAAGAAGTGTTACCTTAGTTCATAAAGGTAATATTATGAAATTCACTGAAGGTGGTTTTAGAGCATGGGGCTATGAGCTTGCTAAAGCTGAGTATAATGCTTATGAAAAAGATGGAAAAATCTTCATCCCAGCAAAGCATGGAGACATCGAAGTAAAGGATTGTATTTGTGATGCATTCTTACAAAACATTCTCTTAAAACCAGAAAATTATGATGTAATAGCTACCTTGAATTTAAATGGTGACTATGTATCAGATGCATTAGCAGCAGAAGTTGGAGGAATTGGTATCGCTCCAGGTGCAAACATCAACTATACAACAGGATGTGCAATCTTTGAAGCAACTCATGGAATTGCTCCAGATATCGCAGGAAAGAATATTGTAAATCCTCTCTCAATCATTCTTTCTGGTGAGATGTTACTTCGTTATGCGGGCTTTGAGGAAGCTGCAGATCTAGTCATCAATGCAGTTGATAAAACAATCTGCTCAAAGAAAGTAACTAGAGACTTCTATGTCTTAATGGATAAAGATGAGGCAACTGAATTAAGTACCTCTGAATTTACAAAACTTTTAATTGCTAATATGTAATCATCATGGCTGCCTGTAAAAGGGCAGCTTAACTTGTTATTAAAAATACCTACATTTTTCCTTGTTGATTGAGTAAAGATAAATTATCCTAAGCCAAATTTACTATTTTTGAGGATAAATCATGAAAACAACAATAGTTTTTCTTATTGGTCTATTAGTTTTAATGACCATTGCTTTTATGTCGTTTGATAATTCTTCTAAAATAATAAAGATACAAAAATAGCAATTTCTGCTTCACCTAGTAATTATTATTGAAAATGGAAAAGAAACAAATTTAAAAAATTATATGGCATTCTCATCTGATGAAATAATAGTTTTTAAAGACTTAAAACTTCAGCTGGTTAATAAATCAACAACATGATTTACCTTGACCTAGTGATTTTTCATTAGGCTCATAATTGTCTATTTCTGATTCCTACTTTTCTTATTATTTTAAATTAAATAGGTAAACATATTTTTATGTTATACTGTAATGAATTATTTTCTTCTAAATGATAGAGAAGAAAGGGAGGAATTTTGATAAAAGGGATATTAATAGCATTAATTTGCACTCTTATTTCTTGTAGTGGTGTAGAATACCCTGAAAAGCTTACTAGCAACATAGCTTTTGAAAATGCATCAAATATTGATCTTAATTGGAAAGCAGAACCCAATTACAACTCTTGTATCATTTCATTTAATCCTATTCCAGGAGCAACTTCTTATACACTTAATTCTGAGAATATTGTTTTAGATGTAATACCTTCAAGAGATTACAAAGATGGGCGTTTAACCAGAGAGATGAAGAGTCTTGAAAGTAATAAGGAATACACAGTTTTTTTATCTGCATTCTCAGGTGGCGATAAAAAGGATCTTGATACAAAATTAACCTTTAAAACAAAGGATATTAGAGAAAATCCTCCTAAATATCCGCCTGTTGCTTATCTTGAAAAACGAAATAGTAATAGTGCTGAAGTTTCTTTTATTTTAGAAGCAGGTATGCATTATAAGGCATGGTGGGTTGATAAAAATGTTACTCCAATCAAGGTAACAACAAAAGAAGGTTCTGTTTCTGAGACTAAAACAGAAACAATTCAAATTACTGGTTTAAATCCTAATTATGAATATGAAATACATATTTTACATGGCTACAAAGAAAATGAATGGGGCGAAGAAAGTGCTAAGGTAACAATTCCAAAGTTTGATGGGGTTGATGCATCTGTTAACTTTACATTAAAAGAAGATGGTTCTTTTACTATTACTAATTATAGTGAAGGAAATCAAATTTATTTAATTGATAAAAACTTAGAGTATTTCTTTACTGTTGGCTCTGAAGGTAAATTATCATTTGATAAACTTCCACCTCTAACTCGTTTAGAGTTTTATGCAATTTCTTTAAACGGCGATACCGTAACCGCTTACTCAAATAGACAGAGTATATTAACACCAATAAAAGTAGAAGAAAAAATTAGTCAAAATGAAATTGTACTTTTTTGGCCTGAAGAAAAAGATACAATTTATGACACTTCTTTAACATTTACTCCAATCGAAGGCAGAAATTATCCTAGCGTGGTTGTAAATGATGTAAGCTCTAGCGATGGAGTATCAAAATTAGTTATTTCAAATTTAGTTAGTAATACTAGCTATGATATATCTATTAAAGCAAAAACTTTAGATGGCTCAGTCTCTACTTGGTCAAAGACGATAAAAACACCATCATATGAAGGTATATATAGATATACGTCAGGTGTACCAGGAGTTAGAGATATTTTTGAAGTTGAAGTAAAATCAAGAGCTAGTGGTAAATATCCATATGAAATATTAATTACTGAAAATGATAGTGGATATGATGGAACAAACCATAGAATAGCACCTCTTGTAGAGGATGAAATTAGTTCATTTATTTCTTTTAATGATACAAGTCAAGATTATATGAAAGCATATATATGGAATAATAAGAAGTGGAACACTACAACGCTTTCTCCTACTTCTTGGAAACCTGATAGCGAGAAGATTATTGGAGACTATATGGAATCTCAAGTAATAAGTAAGGCTAATGGTATGAGTCTTACAACTCAAACAATATTTGAATTTAAAGTTGTTGATAACAATTCTGTATTAGTCTTTTCAAATAAAGGTATTGGGAAAAACAGTGTTTTCGTAAATTTAGGATTATTTAAAAATCCTTTAGCAATAAGTAAGGATGACCAATACATATACGTGCTTGAGAGGAGGGGAAAATGAAAAAGCTTTTAGTGTTAACTATATTAATAATTTTTTCATTACCACTATTTAGTAGTAATGATTTATTCATTTCAGATGCATTTTTGTCCCCATCACTACTTGCCGGACAAGAAATTGATAAACCATTTTCATTTTCAATTTCTACTAAAAGTAGTATCGATGGTTTAGCTTTTTTAAAGAATCCAACCTCACTTGATAAAAATAGTAGAGAAGTAGTGAGGGTATTAATTAACCAAGATATAAAGTTTTGGAAGGATAATCCTAGTGTCATTTCAGCGTTCAAGGAATTTGATGATACCTTTCCTTCTTTTACAGGTAATGATGAATTTGATAAAGCCACGATCGATACATATTTAGAGCAAACTTTTTTATCAAATGCATATGGAGCAAAAAGAAGAAGCTTTGTTTTATCATCATTAGCTGGAACAGGTGTAATAAATAGTGTAACAGGTCCTGGTATGCCAACTATTTCTCTTTCATTTTCAGGTGAAAACTTTAAAAATGAATTTGGATATAGATGGTTCTTCTCTCTCGGTTTTGATGGATCAAACTCTCTATTTTCAAGCTCTAATAGTGAGTTAATATTATCAACAGGAGTATCCCTTTCGTATAGTACCTATTTAACAAATAAGCTTTCCTACGGAATAGCATTAACACCAAGAGTACTCATAAGAGATAGTATTCTAAATGAAAACATTCTAAAAGGAAGACTAAATGGTGATTTCATTTCGCTATTTAGTGAAGACTTTAGGTTTGGCCTTGTTTTAGGTGTTAACTCTGGTTTGACTTATCATTTTTCAAATGATTTTTCTATCACAATTGATCTTAGAAATTTCCCAGCAGCTATTTCATATAGAAAATGGAGTTTAACAGATATTGCAGCATTTAATTTCAATTTACAAAAGGATCATCAAGCATATGCTCCTAATGTTGAATTAGCTACTACTGGATGTTGGAAAAATGATAAAAATAAAGTTGCTGTTACATTCTCTTCTGAGGATGTATTTAAGATTACTTATGAAAGAATAATTAGTGATAGCCTAGCCCTTGATATAGCTATTAAAGGTAGTGAGCTTTCAGCTTCAATATTATGGGATAACTACAAATTTGGTATTATGAGTGACTTTGATAGATTTGCACTTGGAGCTTATTTTACCGCTTCTATTTAATAATAAATTACCTCCAGGCATCCTGGAGGTAAATGATTAAAGCATTGTATTTTGTAATGTTCTTTCATGCAGAGGTATTACTTTTCTAGACTCAGGACCTGCATATACTTGTCTTGGTCTACCAATCTTTTGATATGGATCATGTCTCCATTCAAGGTAGTGGGCAATCCAGCCTGGTAAACGTCCCATAGCAAAAAGAACTGTAAACATTTGCTGAGGAATTCTCATTAAGTGGAATACAATACCTGTATAGAAATCGATATTTGGATATAGGTTGCGCTCCAAGAAATAATCATCATGGATTGCGATATCCTCAAGTTCAAGAGCAACTTCCATTAATGGATCATTAACTTGTTCAACTTTTAATACTTCCTGACACATCTGCTTAGCAAGCTTTGCTCTAGGATCGAATGTCTTATAAACTCTATGACCAAAGCCAGATAAGCGGAAGGTATTATTCTTATCTTTTGCTTTTTCAACGATTTCTTTTACAGATAAGCCTTCCTTGATAATCTTATTTAACATCTCAATTACAGCTTGGTTTGCTCCACCATGCTTAGGACCCCAAAGTGCACAGCATCCTGCTGCAACTGAAGCATAAAGGTTTGCTTCAGAGGAACCTACTAATCTAACTGCGCTTGTTGAACAGTTTTGCTCATGGTCAGCATGTAAAATTAATAACTGGTTAAGAGCTTTAACATGGACTGGATCTGGACGATAGTTAAGTACAGGAGATGAAAACATCATATTTAAGAAGTTTTCACAATATGAGTAGTCATAGCGGGGATCAACAAAGTCATAACCAATAGACTGTCTATATGAGAAAGCGGCAATAGTTCTCATCTTTGATAGAAGTCTTGTTACAGTTAAGTCAATATTGTCTTCAGGATCCTTTTCTTCCATCTCTGGATAGAAAGCAGAAAGGGAAGCAACCATACTAGCTAAAATAGCCATAGGGTGGGCATCATGAGGATATGAACGGAAGAAATTTCTCATATCTGTATGAAGCATTGAGTGTTTATTTAAAAGATGTGCATAGTTACTTCTTTCTTCAGGGGTTGGAAGCACTCCCTTAACAAGAAGGTATGCTACTTCAATAAAGTCACAGTTAGCAACTAAATCTGCAATGTCATAACCACGATAACGTAAGATTCCTTTCTCTCCATCAATGTAACAGATTGAAGACATACAAGAACCAGTATTGATAAAACCAGGATCATAAGTAATGTAGCCTGTATCCTTTCTTAAGGAAGCAATATCAAGACTCTTATGTCCCATACTGTCAGTGATGACGCCTAATTCAACTTTTTTACCCTCGGGTAAGATTAAAGTTGCTTTTTCATCTTCTTTTATCATGAGGCCCTCCTAAAAATTAGAAAAGTTTTTCACCAGTTAAGCTCTCAAGTGCTTTTACTAAAGCTTGAGTTCCATTTTTGCCATATCCCTGACTAATTAATGCAGTATATAACTGCTTTACGAGAGCAAGTCCAGGTAGGGCAAGACCCATGTTGTCAGCTTCTTCAAGAGCAATCTTCATATCTTTAACAAAGTGCTCAATCATAAAGCCAGGATCAAAGTTTTTATTTACTACTCTAGGAGCAAGGTTATCGAGAGTCCAACATCCTGCAGCACCCTTTGAGATAGTGTTAAGCATGGTATTAAGATCAAGACCAGCTTTTGCTGCATAAACTAAGGCTTCAGTAACACCAATCATAGTTCCTGCAATAGTAATTTGGTTACACATCTTTGTGTGTTGACCTGCACCAACACTGCCGTTATGGTTAATAGTCTTACCCATCATTGAAAAATATGGGTATAAAGCTTCATATGTTTCATCATCTGAACCGACCATAAAGGAAAGAGTTGCATTTCTAGCACCTACATCTCCACCTGAAACAGGCGCATCTGCAAATGATACTTTATGATCTTTAAAGATATGTGCAATTTTAACCATTAAAGATGGCTTTGTTGTTGTCATATCACAGCAAATTAAACCTTCGTGAAGACCTTCAATAACTCCATTTGCACCAAGATAAACTTCTTCTACATCATTAGGAAAGCCAACAATAGAAAAGAGAATATCTGATTTCTCAGCAACCTCTTTTGGAGTATCACACCA
>NZ_JAXEGN010000227.1:0-2505 GCF_034103065.1 Bullifex sp.
AATATTGATTGGGGATTTGATGTTACCGATTATAATGTATATTTCCAAAATGAAAATAAATTTTTACTAATTAACTGTTTTCATGGAAATGGAAAAATAATTGCTGAGTATTTAACACAATATGGAAAAGAGCAAGAAAAAATTGTTGTTCCAGATTATGTAAAAGAAATTTATGAAAGTACTTTTAAAGGGTCTAAGGCAACTAATATCTACATTCCTGATTCTGTTGAAATGATTCAAAATAATACATTCTCTATGTTTGATAAAACAACAACAATCAAAATAGATGTTAGTGAAGATAGATATCATGAAATATTTAAAGGAGATGTTAGAAATACAAATGTTATTTTAGAAGATGGCAAACCTCCTAAGTTTAATATTTCAATGCAAAATGGTGATATTACTTTTGTTGGATTGAATGAAAAAGATGAAACAATGAAATCTATCACTATTCCTAATTATGTTGAAAAAATAGCAGAAGATGCATTTGTTAATGCTCCAAATTTAACTGAAATACATATTGATAAAACAGAGGAAGAATTCCATCAGATGTATCCATATGTAATGGATTCTAAATATACTTTATGTTTGAAAGATAATGAATCAGTTAAATTCAAAATTAATTATAATAATGGGGCCTATTGGTTGATGGACTTAACTGATGCTGGTAGTAGCTTAGAAGGGGAATTAGTAATACCTAATTATATCAATAATATAGCAGATGGAATTGATAACATAAAAGCTTCCAGTATTGTATTCCCTGAAAATATAACAAATATTAAAATTAAAAATTGTACTAATTTACAATCGATAACGATAAAGAATAATAAAGACAACTTATTGATTTGGGAGTCTAACATATCAGGTTGTGAAAAACTTAAAGAAATATACTATGCTGGCACTAAAGAAAATTGGAAATATGTATATGACTCAAATCCTACAAATGGTCAAAAGGTAACTGTACATTGCTCAGATGGTGATATAACTAGTTATATTTAAGACTTAAGGTTTTAATAAATTCATGGGGAAGTCGTAATTGGCTTCCTCTTTTTTTATTCATAAAAATATTATAATGATAATATGTAAAATATACTTGACATATAGTAATGTATGTATTATAAATTGTGATATAAATTAATAAGGAGATTAAATATGAGTTTTAGTTATATTGCTGGAATTATTGTTGGAATTGTTTTTGTTTTAGCATTGGTTGTAGTATTTAAAGTGGTATTAAAGAAAAATGGTTTAATAAGAAAAGGAATCTATGATGAAAGACAACAAATAGAAAAAGGGAAAGGTTTTAGACTTGGATTTATAGTTGGTCTTGTATATTTCATTCTATTAACGATCGTACAACTTGCTGATATTGAAATAGATAATGCATTTTGGACTTTCGTTGGAATTTGTTTGTCTGTTGGTAGTTTTGCCATTTACTGTATTATTAAAAATGCATATTTTGGTTATAACCAACCACCAAAGGGAATAAATGTTTTATTATTTGTAATAATGCTTATAAATTTATTTCCTTGTATTATGTCTTTTATCGAAAAGGAAGACCTTAGAACAACAAGGATAAATTTAGTTTGCGTATTATTACTTTTAAGCGTAATTGTTGCTTCTTTAATTAAGAACTATATTAATAAAAAGGATAGTGATAAGTGAAGAATTTGAATTTGAAGGCTGCTAGAGCTTTAAAAGATATGTCTCAGGGAGAGCTTGCTGATAAAGTAGAGGTCTCAAGACAAACTATAGTTGCAATCGAAAAAGGGGACTATAACCCAAGTATTAAGCTTTGCATAAAAATATGCAAAGCCTTAGATAAAACATTAGATGAATTATTCTGGGAAGATGAGGATTAACCTCATCTTCTAAGTATATCTTCCCATTGTTTATTAATTTTTTTAATTACATCTTCTTCATCAATAGTTAATAGTTTACCATCTTCTAGAAGTTGTTTACCTTGGCAATAAACACTATCAACGGCTCTATCTGGCATACTAAATACGAGAGCTGAAAAGATATTATTAAGAGGAGTCATTTCTGCAATATTTTTATTAATTAATACAATATCAGCATCTTTACCAACTTCAAGGGTACCAATTTTATCAGCAAGACCTAAAGCCTTAGCACCATTAATTGTGGCCATTTCTAATATTTCATAAGGAGTTATTGATGCAGGCTTCATTGTTGAAACTGTAGAAAGCATTGCAGCAAGTCTCATTTCTTTTATCATAGATAGATTGTTATTAGATGAAGCACCATCAGTACCTAAGGCTACATTAATACCCATTTGCTTGTAATGACTAATAGGACAAATGCCAGAAGCAAGCTTGCAATTAGATGATGGGTTATGAACTACAGATACATTTTTCTTTTTTAATATTTCAAGTTCGTTATCTGAGAAGAATACACCATGTGCAACATAGGTAGGGGTATCAAATACACCAATTGAATCAAGGTATTCAGCTGGTCTTAGTCCTGTTTGCTTAATACAATCATCAACTT